>JAKFCI010000234.1:0-13473 GCA_036676725.1 Chitinophagaceae bacterium | reverse complement strand
ATTTAGGTAGCCGGCAACAGCAATTCTATTTGGCTTTTGTTGCGTCGCACTCTTGTACATTTGGCCCATTATTGATCAAGATTTTTTACAGATGAAGAAGTATGCAATTATTGTGGCCGGTGGAACCGGAACACGCATGGGTAATACAACCCCAAAGCAATTTTTACTATTAAACGATAAACCTGTTTTATACTACACGGTAAAAACATTTTTAGACGCTTACGAGGACATTGAAATAATTCTTGTACTTCCGGAGGAATATATGGATATGGGAAGGGAAATTATCGATGCCTGGTTTGATTATGATCATATTCAAATTACAGCCGGTGGTGAAAGCCGTTTCCATTCCGTTCACAATGGTTTGCAACTTGTCAAAGAAGATTCAATTGTATTTGTGCATGATGGCGTTAGGTGCTTATTATCAACGGATCTAATCCATCGATGCTACGAGAAAGCTTTGGAAAACGGAAGTGCTATTCCTGTTATTCCTGCAAAGGATAGCGTACGAATATTAATGGAAGATGATAACGAAGCCATTGACAGGGCAAAGGTTGTACTGGTGCAAACACCTCAAACTTTTCACAGCAAAATATTATTAGCCGCTTTTGAAATAGATTATAAAGAACGTTTTACCGATGAAGCAACTGTGGTAGAAGCCTATGGATTAAAAATTAAATTGGTAGAAGGAGAGGAGAACAATATTAAAATTACAAGACCGATCGATTTGCTTTTGGCGGAACAAATTTTACAGCACGCTCAAAAAATAGAAAAATAAATATCTACTTACAAAATGCTGAATTTATTGCAGCAGATGAACGGAGCGTCGCAACCAAAGTTTCATAGCAGCATTGCTGCTGGTAAAAAATAAAGCCGGTTAAATTTAACCGGCTTTATTTTTTAAAACTTATTTTACTATTGCTCTAGGTTAAGCGGGTAAGTATAGGTACCATCATAACCTGGGTAGATACCTTCGATACGTGCAGGTCCGCTAAGGTTTGCTAATACTTTAGAAAGTTCTTCAACAGAATTCACATCTTCACCATTGACACTTGTAATAACAAATCCTTGTTGCATACGTGTGCGACCAATGGCACCACCTTCAAGTATCTTATTAACTACCACACCTCCGCTAATGCCGTACTGGCGGGCTTTGGCTTTGTCAAGCGTAGTTAATTCTGCACCAAGCGTACTGCTAATATTTAAAGTAACAACATCGCCTTTTTTCTTTAATACCAATGTAACGTTGCTTTCTTTACCATTGCGTATATAGGTAACCGGTATTTTATCTCCTGGCCGGTAAGAAGCTATTTGGGCACTCATTTGTAAACCAGTAGTTACAGGTGCGTCGTTTACTTTAGTTATTATATCACCTTTACGAATTCCAGCGATAAAAGCACCACCGTCCGGTGACACATCGCGAACATAAACACCTTCAGTGCTTGTCGGTATGCCGCTGGCTTTTAATTGTTCTTCGCTCAGGTTATCTGTATCCAAATAGGATATACCTAAATATCCACGTTGTACTTCACCGAAACGAATAATGTCATCAACAATTTTTTTAACAATATTCACCGGGATGGCAAAAGAATAACCTGCATAGGTTCCGTTGGGTGCCAGGATCGCTGAATTTATACCAATTAATTCTCCAGTTGGATTTACCAATGCACCCCCGCTGTTACCTTGATTTACGGCAGCATCTGTTTGTATAAAAGATTCTACCGGGCTATCACTTTGCCGGCGATTAATATTAATTGAACGACCGGTAGCGGAAATAATTCCGGCAGTTACAGTTGTTTCTAACGTTAATGGATAACCTATTGCAAGTACCCACTGGCCTAATTGTAAATTAGACGAGTTACCATATAAAAGGAAAGGAAATTTATTTCCATCAATTTTTAATACTGCAAGATCACTGCTTGGATCGCGGCCGATAACACGGGCTTTGTAAACCTTCTTATTATGAAGTGTAACTGTTATTTCATCCGCTATGCCTTCACCACCATTTGTTACCACGTGGTTGTTTGTTACAATGTATCCATCTTCACTAATTAACACACCGCTACCCGAAGCTCTTTGTTCCGGAGAACTGTTTGGTCCACCAAAAAAATCTTCAAACCAATCGTCGAAAGTGCCGCCACGATTTCGTGTTACGTTGTTGGTTTGTTTTTTTGCCGGTATACGGGTTTTAATATGCACAACAGCAGGTACCGAAGCATTAGCCGCTTTCGTAAAATCTGTAACTATTTCACCCGTGCCATTTACTTTACCGTCAAAAAATCCTGCATAATTTGCAGGCATGCCATTTTGTGCAGTGCCAACTGCAGAAATTTCATTGTTGTTAAAAAAATGATTATAGCCTACAACGCTTGCTACAGCCGTAGTTGCGCTAATTGCTATCATTAAAAGAATTTGTTTTCCTTTCATATTTTATAATTTGAATTGCCAGAAAAATATAATCTCAAATCGCATGCCTTTAAAAAACAAAATAAACGTAGATAAAGTTGAAAGCCCGCCCGCCTATTGAGTTTAACAAAACATTACTAAGACCTTCGTAGTTATAAATTTACCGATTTTGCTGTTAAGCTCAATAGAAAATTGATGGTATCAATGCCATCTGCGTACGTATCAACCTGCGGGCATTGGGCCATACCAAACGGCGTGTGGTTTTTTCCTACGATGCACTGAATGGAGTAGTTATTTTCAAGACTTTTTTCAACATCATGAACATCTGTATAAAACTCATAATTTAATACACTGATAGGTGAAAAAATGGCTGAATCTTCACTTAGTAATACGCTACTTCCATTGGTCATGTAGTAATGATTATTTAAAATGTACATCGCTAAATTATGGTCATAATTGTTCTTGTATTTATTGTGATTTTCAAAAAAGCTATATTTTGAAAATGCGGCTAAGAGCGGAACAAAATCATAACCTTCCGGAACATAAATTTTAGTAACATTCCTGCAGCCCAATCCAAAATATTGGTGAACATCATCGGCTAATGCATTTAATTCCGGCAATGTTTCGTTTCCTGTTAGTATCGCAACGGAGGTGCGATTCTTCCTGATTATATTTGGATACTTTCCAAAATAATATTCAAAATAACGTGAGCTATTGTTGCTGCCGGTAGCAATGTAGGCGTCGCAACCTTTCAGCATTTCTGCAATCACAAAATAATCATTTGCCTCTTCGTTCCATTCTTTCAGTTTTTCAACAATATGCTTTATCAATACTTCATCTTTAGATGAAGGTTTTATGTAAGAATAATTGCCTGTTATAAAAGTGCACAACATATCGTGGAAGCCAACAAGTGGTATATTGCCTGCCATGACGATGCCTACTTTTTTTGGAAGATTGTTATCTGCAGGTATTTGATATTTTGAAACAAAGGTTTTTAGTGCTTCAGGATTCAAGAAATTTGAAGCAATGTTCTTCACCGACAGATCGATAAACTCCGGGATAAACCAATTGTTTTGGCGAAAAGCTTTTTCTTTTGCCTGTTGCCATTCTTCGTCATTGTAGGTCATGTAATGCCCCAAACGCACCAATAGTTCAATTCGTTCTTGTAAATTCATTCCTAAATATTTTTATGGCCGCTCCATCCTGCTTCTTTTATTAGAGATAAACAGCGGTTATTTGACACGCAGCCTTTATTTTTGTTTTACAAAAGTAAATTTCTATTCTTCAAACATAGATTATGGCCATTAAAATAACAGATGAATGCATTAATTGTGGTGCTTGCGAGCCCGAATGTCCTAATAACGCTATTTACGAAGGTGGGGTAGAATGGGCCATTGCAGATGGAACGAGCGTGAAAGGTCAATATACCTTAATAGATGGTACCGTAGTAAATGCCGATCAGCGCAATGCACCAATTGCAGTTGATACATATTATATTACCCCCAGCAAGTGCACCGAGTGCCAGGGATTTCACGAAGAGCCGCAATGTGCTGCCGTTTGCCCGGTAGATTGTTGCGTTCCAGACGAAATGTACCAGGAAACGGTGGAAGAACTTTTAGGTAAAAAAGAAAGATTGCATCTATAAATGGTGTAACTTACTTAAATATTAAAAGCAGGAAACTGCTGAAGTAAACGGGTGATATTTCCCGTACAAAAAAGGTGAAGATTAGAAAGTCTTCACCTTTCTCGTGTAATGGCCGCAAAGTTTTAAGCATTGAAAAATTATGGCTGCTTCAATTACATTTTACCTGTCTTTAAATTGAACGGCTTTTTATTAGCTTTGAAGCCATGAAGAAGAAAATTGCGTTAGTAACCGGTGGTTATTCCGGTGAGGCTACAATCTCCTACAAATCTGCTAAAACCATATATAATAATCTTGATAAAGACTTGTACGATGTCTTCGTAATTGATATCAACCCCCAAGGATGGTTTTATGATACAAATGGGGTAAAAACAGAAGTGGATAAAAATGATTTTTCTTTAAATATCAATAATCAAAAAATAAATTTCGACGCAGTTTTTATAGGGATGCATGGAACACCTGGAGAAGATGGAAAATTGCAAGGTTATTTTGATATGCTTGGTATTCCATATACATCCTGTAATGCTGCCACATCTGCTTTAACATTTAATAAAAGGTATACAGTGGCTGTAGCCTCAATGGGGGGCATTCATGTTGCTAAATCTGTCCATTTGTTTAAGCATACCAAATACGAGTTGGATGTTATTCTTTCGGCGCTTCAATTACCTTATTTTATTAAACCAAATAATGGCGGTTCAAGTATTGGAATGAGTAAAGTTTCAGAAGCACTTCAACTTCAACCTGCATTGGATAAAGCATTTGAAGAAGACGACCAGGTGCTTGTAGAAGAAATGATACAGGGAAGGGAATTTACCGTGGGTGTGTTTAGAACAGGGGGAACCATAACCGTTTTACCAATTACCGAAGTTGTTGCGCATAAAGAATTTTTTGATTTTGAAGCGAAGTACGAAGGCAAATCATCCGAAACCACACCTGCCGACATAACCAAAGAATGGAAAGAAGCAATTGAAGGTGCAGCAAAAAAAATTTACCAGGTGTTTAATTGCAGCGGCATCGTGCGAATTGATTTTATCTATAATACAATTGTAAACGCACCGTTTATGCTTGAAATTAATACGGTTCCAGGGCAAAGCGAAGCCAGCATTATTCCCCAGCAGGTAAAAGCATCTGGTAGTAATTTAAAGGAGTTTTATGCCAAACTGGTGCAGGAAGCTTTAACGACACATACTACAAGCTTCTAACGAGTTTATTTATATTGCACCACAATTTTCAATTCCAATACTTTGAAACAATTTATTAGAAAAAATATTACCAGCAGGCCACTTTGGGTGAATATTCTCGTTGCCCTGACTATGATCTTTTTGTTTGGCTTGTTGTTTATGTTATCACTTCGTTGGATCACCCAACATGGTATTGCACAAAATGTTCCATCTGTTACGGGTAAAAGTTTAAACGATGTGGAATCACTTTTAGATGAGAAAGGATTTGAGATTGTGATACAGGATTCGGTTTATTATGATTCACTTCCTCCTTCTTTAATTATTAAACAAATCCCTGAAGCCGACGCAGTGGTTAAAAAGAACAGGACAATTTACGTAACCATTAACCGGATGGTACCGCCAGATGTTGAAATGCCAAACCTTGTAGGATTAAGCTTTCGTAACGTAGAAATGATCCTTAAAGCCAATAATTTGGTATTGGGCGATACGACCTTCCGTCCTGATTTTGCACCAAATTCTATATTGGAACAAACTTATAATGGAAAGGTAATTGCGCCAGGTACCAAAATAAAATGGGGTAGCAAAATTTCGTTAGTGCTAGGTAGTGGTATTGGCAACGAGGAAATGGTTGTGCCCAAATTGTTAGGACTGACTTATGCAGAAGCAAAGATTTTGTTGGAAGCACAGGGACTTAGTTTTGCATCGGTGATCCCGGATCCTATGGTTAGAGATACTGCCAATGCTTATATATACAGGCAAAACCCTGAACCAAGAAATGAAGAAGGACGTCGTTTTCGAATACGCCAGGGTCAAACAATGGATGTTTGGTTAAGTTTAGAAAAGCCTGTTATTGATACAGTTGGTGGGACTGTCAACAAGCCCGATCTTCTAGAAAATGAATAGTTAATTACTTAAAGAAAAGCACATGAAAAACATTACCGTTGAAGAATTAAAACAAAAAATGGATAGTGGTGAAAAGGTTAATTTAATAGATTGCCGTGAGCCACACGAATATGCAGAAGCAAACATTGGTGGTAAATTATTTCCGTTGGGAAAAATTCAAACCATGCAAATAGAGGAAATAGAAGATCTGAAAGATGAAGAAGTTATTCTGCAATGCCGCAGCGGAAAACGCAGCATGATGGCTTGTTTAGTGCTTGATCAACTTGGATTTAAAAATACTTACAACCTTGAAGGTGGCATTTTAGCCTGGCAGGAAAAGTACGGTACTAAATAATTAAAAAAAGGTAAGTCGATTATTAAACGAACTACCTTTTTTAATTTAAAGTTTCACATTCACACCTACTACCCAATTCACGCCTGCCATCGGGAAATAATAATTTTCAGTAGTTAATTCATTATTGTAATAATAACTAAAAGTGTAACCATTGGGTTCGTATAAAGTGTTGAGCAAATTGTTTACACCCGCTATTAAACTAATGTTTTTAAATCCTTTTTTACTGAAGGAGTAAGTCGTCCTTACATCCTGCGTAAAATATGCATTTAATTTTCGCTGTTCATTACTTGTATTATCAAGAAACTGGTCACCAACATACTTACTTAGCAAATTAATTTCTAAACTTTTAACTGGCGCAATGGTTATTGTAGCTGCTCCTATTATTCCTGGGGAATAAGCAATGTCTGACTCATTGTAATTATTCGTTTTTTGAGAGCCATTATCATAATCATCAATAAACTCTTTAAAGTTTTTTACCCGGTTTCTACTTAGCGAAATATTGGCATTTGCCTGTAACCAATGATTAATAATTACGCCACCTTGTAATTCAATACCTGTCCTGTAACTATCTTCTATATTGGTTCTTGTGTAAGCGCCAACATCATTTATTTTACCTGTTAATACTAATTGGTCTTTGTATTTCATGTAGAAAAAAGTAGCGCCCAAGCTATAAGTTTTCATTTTCTTTTCAATTCCCAATTCAACATCTTGCAATTGTTCTGGTTTCGGTTGTTCATTTGTTCCAGCTTCAAAATCATCGCGGTTGGGCTCTTTGTTTGCAATGCCAAATGATGCGTAGGTCGTCCAGTTATTCAGGCGATAGTTAATACCCACTTTAGGATTAAAAAAAGTGTAATTATTTTTATGATTTATCGCAGGCGAATTTCTAAAGCCATCCAATTCGTAGTTTACCTTTCGCAATTGCAGGTCCGTAAATAATTGAAAAGCGGGGGAAAGGTTTTGCTGCATTTTTGCATAAACGGTTGCATCATTTTTTTCAGCATTATTAAAATACCATCTTACCTTTTCATTTGGTAAACCTTTGCTGGCCCAAACAACATCCCCAAAATGTTTGCCCTTGTATTTTGCAATTGATCCGCCAAGAATAAATTCAGTTTTTGGAGAAGAATGTTGCAGCGAAAAAATGTTGCCATAGTAATCATTGTCAAGCCATAATTGCCTTACAAGGTCTGTTTCAGTTATTGTTTCTGATCCAAATACCGGATTTTCAATTCCATAATCAGCATAAGCTTCGTTTGCTTTATACTGTTCGTAATAACCTTTGC
Source organism: Chitinophagaceae bacterium (assembly GCA_036676725.1). GTDB lineage: Bacteria > Bacteroidota > Bacteroidia > Chitinophagales > Chitinophagaceae > Flavisolibacter. The sequence continues at coordinate 5,724 of JAKFCI010000234.1, read as the reverse complement.
CTTTTACATAAAATATTCCTGTATTAAATGTCAGGTTGGGTTTTAATTTCTGGTTGAAAAATAACTGGTAATGATTTTGTTTATAATTATCTGTTTCATTATCATAAGGCGAAACAGGTCTTTCCGAACCGGCCGAATTACTTCTTCTATTTGCTTTTAAATCACGCTCAGCAACTCCATACCAGGATTGGTAGGTTTTTTCTTTACCCGAAAATATATTTAATCGTAAGCTTGTTTTGTCAGCGATATAAGCCGATGAAAGATAATAGGATTTCAGGTCGCTCGATGCCCTGTCAACATAACCGTCGCTAGTAATATTGGAAAGTCGAATGTCGGTTGTAAAATGATCACCCAGCAAACCGGTTCCTACCTTAACGGTATTTTTTAAAGAATTAAATGAACCGTAAGAATTATTCAGTTCAAGGTATGATTCCTTATTTATTTCATTGGTGCTTAAATTAATGCTACCACCAAATGCACCACCTCCATTGGAAGAAGTGCCAACACCGCGTTGTACCTGAATGCTGTTCACCGAAGAAAGGAAATCTGGCAGGTTTACGAAAAAAGTTCCCTGGCTTTCCGCATCGTTGAATGGAACGCCATTCAAGGTCACATTTATCCTTGTGGCATCTGTACCACGAATTCGAATGCCTGTATAACCAATTCCATTGCCGGCATCAGAATTTACCACAACAGAAGGAACCTGGTTAAGCATAAATGGAAGGTCTTGCCCAAGATTTTGCTTTTGGATTTCTGCCTTCGTAATATTTGTCTTTGTAAATGGTGACCTGTCGGCGGCTCTTACTGCCTTTACTTCCACAGGTGTCAGGTCAATGGTGTCAGTTTGCGACCAAGCCCAAATTTGCGTAAGAAAAAAAGAAATTAATAATGCTGTCCTTTTCATTTTAAATATTTTAATGAAAGGGAAATGCAGCCGAAGAGAAGGAAAAAAATGTTTGAACAGCCTTCCCTGCGCAGGCATTACCCTGATCAGGTTCTACGGGTGTATTCTCAGCTTTCCATTTTGGAAGGCACCCCGAGGATTGAAACACAAATTTAGAAAGAAAATAGAAATCCCTTGTAACTTTCTCGTCGCTCACCCGTATTACAAAAACCTACTAACATTTTAACTGGTAAATAATATGAAAAAGTTCTTTTTTGCTTGCCTAACCATTCTATTGGTAACCTCCATTCAGGCCCAAAAAACAATTTACGATGCCAACGCACAGGTGCGTGATGCAAAAGGTTTTCATGCTATAAAAGTTTCCGGAGGTATTGATCTTTACCTGAGTGCAGGTGAAGAAGCTGTAGCTGTTAGCGCTAAAGACGAAGAAACAGCCAGGCATATAAAAACCGAAGTCGATAATGGCGTTTTAAAAATATGGTACGATTGGAAGGACGGCAAAAACTTTGTTATTGGAAACAACAAGCAATTAAAAGCATATGTTTCTTACAAAACTTTAGATGCACTCAGTGCTTCAGGCGGTTCCGATATTATTGTTGATGGATCGATCCAGTCAAATAATCTTTCGCTTGATATTTCGGGTGGATCTGATTTTAAAGGAAAGGTTTCCGTGCAAAATTTAAATGTGGATGCCAGCGGCGGTTCTGACGTTGATATTAGCGGTAGTGCTACCAATGTTCGTGTAGATGCAAGTGGTGGCTCTGATTTTAGTGGCTTTGGCTTGGTTAGTGACGCAGCTTCACTGGAAGCAAGTGGAGGCTGCGATATAGAGATCACCGTAAATAAAGAATTGAATGCTGATGCAAGTGGTGGCAGCGATATCCGGTATAAAGGATCGGCTTCCATGCAGGACAAAAAATCCTCAGGGGCAAGCAGTGTAAAAAAAGTTAGTTAACAACAGATATATAACAATTTGTGAAAACCATCGAAAGATGGTTTTTTGTTTTGGTGGTAAAAACATTTCCTATACATTTGCACCGCGAAGTAGAGCAGCGGTAGCTCGTCGGGCTCATAACCCGAAGGTCCTAGGTTCGATCCCTAGCTTCGCAACTACGAACCAAGCCTCGAAAGAGGCTTTTTTTATTTGTTACCGGCTGTAGCAATACTATGAAACTTTCGTTGCGTCGCTCCGTTCGTCTTTGGATCGTTTGGCAACTATCGCCACAAGTCACAATTTCCGGTCTGGTTAACAAAGCAACCTATTAACCTTTACAGCGGTACATTTGCACAAGATGAAAGCAGGTTTTGTAAACATATTTGGTAAGCCCAACGCGGGAAAAAGCACTCTTTTAAATGCATTAATTGGAGAGAAGCTGGCTATTGTATCGTCTAAAGTACAAACAACACGTCACCGAATCAAAGGCATTTTAACAACTGACCAATACCAGATCATTTTTTCTGATACGCCTGGTATTATAGAACCCAAGTACAAACTGCACGAAAGAATGATGCAGGCCGTTAAAGGTTCTCTTGAGGATGCAGACGTTGCTTTATTGTTGGTTGATATAAAAGACAACCTGGAAGAAGTGGACGCTGTTTTTACTTCATTAAGGTTAAAAGTTCCGGCCATTGTTCTGGTAAATAAAACCGATAAAGTAGATCAAAAGAAAGTTGAAGAAGTGTCTGCTTTTTTTGCCGGCAAACCTTATTGTAAAAAAGTTATTGCTATTTCTGCATTAAAGAAAAGCAATTTAGAAGAACTGTTAAATACCATTGTGACCCTGTTGCCCGAAGGCGAAGCATTTTATGCGGAAGATGAAATGACCGATCTGTCGGAGCGCTTTTTTGTATCGGAAATGATACGCGAAAAAATATTCGACCTGTTTGATGAGGAAATTCCATACCATACTACGGTGCTGGTTCATGAATTTAAACAGAAGTCTTCGCTGCTGAAAATAGGTGCAAATATTATTGTACAACGCGATACGCAGAAATCGATCATTATTGGAGAAGGTGGAAAAATGATCAAAAAAATAGGCACAGAGTCAAGGAAAGAAATTGAAAAGTTTTTAGGACAAAAAATATTTTTAGAGTTGTTTGTAAAGGTTCGTCCTAAATGGCGTGAGAATGATATTTTTTTAAAAGAATATGGTTACGGAGCTTAAACAGGTACAACAATAAACACAAATTAAATACAGGCAAATTAAGCTGCATTACGTATTGGACGTACAAGAGTGCGACGCAACAAAGCCTGGCATATAACATAAGTTGGGAGAAAAATAATTATGGGATTCACATTAGCAATAGTTGGTCGGCCAAATGTCGGCAAAAGCACATTTTTTAATCGTTTGCTGGAGCAACGCAAAGCAATAGTAGATGATGTAAGTGGCGTTACCCGCGACCGCCAATACGGTGTGGCAGATTGGAATGGAAAATCGTTTAACGTTATTGATACTGGTGGTTTTGTTCCGGAAAGCGAGGACATTTTTGAACGTGAAATTAAAAAGCAGGTATTGATTGCCGTTGAAGAAGCGAGTGCCATATTATTTATTGTTGATGCAGCTACAGGCGTAACTGATTTAGATGATGCGATGGCAAGTGTTTTGCGCCGGTCTACAAAACCTGTTTTTTTAGTTGTGAATAAAGTAGATAATAACCAGCGTTTACTGGAAGCAACTGAATTTTATAGCCTTGGTTTTGAAAATACTTTTTTTGTTGCGGCTATTAGTGGTAGTGGAACCGGTGATTTGTTGGATGCTGTTACAGCATTAATTAAAGATGAAGACAGTGAAGATTTATTAGCTGATGATGCTTTACCAAAATTTGCCATCATCGGTCAGCCAAACGTTGGAAAATCTTCTTTGCTGAATGCATTGACAGGACAGGAGCGTACCATTGTTAGCGACATTGCCGGAACAACCAGGGATACAATTCATACCCGTTATAATTTATTTCAAAAAGATTTTATTTTAATTGATACAGCAGGCATTCGGCGCAAAGCCAAGGTACACGAAGACCTTGAGTTTTACTCAGTGATCAGGGCCGTAAAAGCTTTGGATGAAGCGGATGTTTGTATGATACTGATTGATGCAGAAAAGGGCCTTGCCGCCCAGGATTTAAATATATTTAGTCTTGCTGCAAAAAAAGGAAAAGGTGTGGTTGTATTGGTTAATAAATGGGACCTCGTAGAACAAAAAGAAACCAATACGGCAAGAGATTATGAAGCTAAATTGAAACTGAGGCTTGCACCGTTTAATGATGTCCCGATTCTATTTATTTCAGCATTGGAAAAAACAAGAATATTTAAAGCCATTGAAAGTGCATTGGATGTTTATGAAAATCGTAAACGTAAAATCGCAACATCCAAGTTGAATGAAGTAATGCAGAAAGCAATTGAAACCAACCATCCACCGGTGGTAAGAGGTAACCCGGTTAAAATAAAATATGTAACACAGCTTCCCACTGTCGTTCCATCGTTTGCCTTCTTTTGTAATTATCCCGAGGATATTAAAACACCTTACAGGAATTATTTAGAGAACCAGCTTCGCGAAAATTTTGATTACAAAGGGGTGCCGGTACGTATATTTTTCAGGAAGAAATAACAAGATGCGGGTAAAAAGTTTTCTAACTATTTGGATTTGTCAACAGGACGATTACCTTTGCGCCCATTAGTTAACTAAAACTCAAACAAAAATTTCATGAAAAAATTCTTAGCTGTATTGGCGATCGCTGGTACTTTAGTAGCTTGTAACAATGATGCTACAACTGAAACAACAACTGATAGCACTTCAACTACTATCACAACTGACACCAACACAATCATCACTGCTGACACTACAACTGTAGTTGCTGATTCAACTGTTGTAACAACTACCACTGATTCTACTTCAAACTAATTTTTGAGTACGATATAAAAAAGCCCCCTTTATCAGGGGGTTTTTTTATAAGTTGAAGTCAAGGATTATTTTATCGATTTGCGACCTGAGTAATTCCAGTTCCTTTCTTTGCTGGTCGATGAAAACATTATCTTCTAATTTCCCGATCACTTTTTCCATTTCTTCATCATTGTCATAAACCATTTTCCGGAAATCGCTTTGATAGTCTTTTGCCCTGGAATTGTAAATGTTTATTACCATCCATTCTTTTGTTGCCAGCGCCTGGTTTAAAAGATCTTTAAATAAAGCAGAACTAAGATTGGTTGGTTTAATATGTAACAGCTCAACCAAAGAGGCAAATGCATGTTGCAATTTTTGGTCTTTATAAAGTTGTCCATTTTCTTTATAGAAAGTGTGTACTTGTTCCCAATTTGTAAATTCACCTGCTTTGCAACTTTCCAGCAATGTGTGTACGGAATTTTCTGGAAGTAATTGTCCACCAATATTTAGCCAGTTTAAGCGAACAGGCTCTGATGGCAATATCTCTAACAATTCACTCAATGATGCAACATCATGCTCCTGGATGTAGTCAATCATATTTTGAATGCCGTAATAAATAATTAGTTGTTTGTAAACGGCATAAGCTTCTTTTACTTTCAACAATTGAGTAGGCCGGCTATTATTTTCAAATCCTGTTGCAAAAATTTCCAGGTTTTTTAGATCAGCGGTTGAATCGTTCAGCAAACTTTCCCCTAAGATATCTTCCTCCTTCTCGCTTCCTTTATAACCTTTTTCTTTTGCCGCCCGACCGGTAAATTTCTTCAACAATTCAAGACCATTAAAAATTTCATTGATACTGTCAGGTGCTAAAAAATTGTATTCAATATTTTGTGTAGATCTTATTCGTTTATCACGGTCAACATATTTATTTGCATTGCGGGCAAG
>JAKFCI010000233.1:0-2830 GCA_036676725.1 Chitinophagaceae bacterium | reverse complement strand
ACTAAACTCCTGTTTCAACCCCTGTTTCCAACTATCTTCTATCTGAACATCCATGCACAATACGTTTGGATGCAATGGTACAAAAAATTACCTTTGCTGCCTCTTAATCAAAAGCTTCGATCATGGGCATTGGTTTTAATCCAATCCGGATCACAAGTTTTGATGTAATCAGCTGGTCCGGTAGCTCAGCTGGATAGAGACATCCCGATTTCTAAATCGGGAGGGTCAAAGGTTCTAAGACGCTACTCATATTATTAAACAGCTGGTCCGGTAGCTCAGCTGGATAGAGCATCAGCCTTCTAAGCTGAGGGTCATTGGTTCGAATCCAATCCGGATCACAAAAACATCAAATCCCGTTGAACGACGGGATTTTTTATGCCAGAAAAATTCTACAAATAGTTTCTCAAATTACTTATATATTTATACCTGAACGACGATTGCTGGCTGACCTCTAAAAACTCCCCGTACCAATTTCCTCCGACAAACTTCCGCTACCCGTATTTCACCCCACAACCTTTTCATTTAATTGTAATGATTCATTACACGTGTATCCAATTCTCCTGAAGATCCGTAAACAAACCTTTGAAAGGCCGTAATCCCAATTGCTTATATAAAAGAAAAATGAATGAAAAAGGTTTTAGGTCTTTGCGTGTTTATGCTAAGTTTTACTGCAGTCCGTTCACAGGTTTATTTACAAGCCGGGGGAGGCGTTACAACAAACGGTAATGCCGGTGCTGATCTTCAGGTAGGTTATTCATTAAAGAAAAAAACAACTATCGGAATTGGTTATTTTGCATTGATCGATAATGCACAGCCTTTATTAATGAATGTTCAGGTGGGTTATAAATTATCAAAGTCGGTGCGTATGTATGGCGGTTATGTACGCAAACAGGTATCGAACAGTCACAAAGCCCTTAATACAAATTCCTGGATCGGGGGTATTGAGTACAATACAAAGCGGTTTAAAAAAGGAAATTTTTACTATTCAGCAAACTATATCCCTAATTATTTCTTTGCCTGTGTGGGGATGAAGTTTAATTATAAATGAGGAAAAGCCTTGCCTGTATTGGCTTTCAGAAGAATAACTCATGCAACACAGAAAAAAAATTGAAAATATTTTGCAAAAAACTTGCATATGTAAAAGAAGACAGTAATTTTACGGTCAGAATTGAATCCGGCCCTAACAAATTTTCTCCACCGATTTAATTCCCCTTTTAATATCTCATATCCGGAAGCCCCTTCCAAAATTCCTCTATTAACCAAATTGATTCCAATCCTATACCCAAGGTTGTCTTATAATCAATTTGTATATGAAAACGAAATTTGTACCTGTAATTGCTGCCTTCATGATCCTGTTGTTTGTAAACACAGGCACCTCCGGAACTGCTTTTTCCAAACAAGTTTGGCCGAAAGTTTATGACGTTCAGTTTGAACAGCAAGGTTCTTCTGTAGTTCTTCAATGGAAAGCAGATAATGAACCCAAAGACATTTATTACGAGATCGAAACCAGTGCTGATGGTCAAGAGTTTAAAACATCTGCTATTGTATTAGGCGGTTTCGCTAACGATCAACACTACACGTATAAATACAAAGCAAAAAAAGCAACCTCTGCAAAAACATTCTACCGCATTAAACAAATGAATAATGATGGCACTTACAGAATTGTAAGCGAGCAATCATTCTAAATATATTCAACGAACTGTTGGTTCTCTTATAGGTAAATACGCCGTCCTTATTCTTAAGGATGGCTTTTTTGTTTTTGTGGCTGTTGTGATGTTGAGAAGCTGTTACTTGTTATAGTATTGCTCTCTTTGATATTCATACTCATTCAATTCCTCCAAAGACATGTCTAATACTATTGTCACGTAATTTGAATAATTGTTTTTTGCCTTTTTTTTGAAGTATCTAATAATTATGTCATAGACATCAGGATGTCCCAGATCATCAATCCGGAAAGTGGAGTATCGTTTTATTGATTTGGGATATTGTAAACTAAATCTCGAATATTGTTTAAAGTAGTGGTCGGTAATTTCTTCACTTAACTCATTCAAAAACTCAAAGGGAATTTGTTCGCCAATTCTTTCTTGGTAATAGCTATAAATTTTCTTGAAAAAATTTTGCCTTGTATCCATCTTAAGTTAAAGATTTACAATGATTTTTTTTATCATCCCGCCTTACTCTCCAACTCCATCACTTTCTCAAACGCTTCTTCATATTCTGCATTGAACTGTGCTAATTCTTTACTCAGCTTTTGATAAGAAGTCTCCGTTTGTTTGAATTTGTCTTTATCAGAATACGTAGAAGGGTCGGAGAGTTGCGCTTCCATTTTGTTTTTTTCGATAGTAGTCGCATTGATCTTTTCTTCCAACTGTTGCAAAATGCGTTGCTGCTTTTGCAATTCTTTCTTCGCTTCTTTATTGATCACCTGCTTAGTATCAGCAACAGAAGCCTGCTGTTGTACCACAGGTTTTTCCTCAACTGCTTTTTTTACTTCCGTTTTTTTTTCGCTTGCAGCTGATAGCTCACGGCTCGCAGCTTCTTTCTTCGCCATCCGCTCTTTCCACTCTAAATATTCGTTATAGGTGCCTTTGAATTCTTTGATCTCTTCATCCACAATTTCCCAGATCTTATTGGCTGTTTGTGAGACAAAGAAACGATCGTGGCTCACCAAAATAATACTGCCCTGATATTTGTTCAATGCTTCGATCAACAGTTCAACCGAATGCATATCAAGATGGTTCGTCGGTTCATCGAGCATCAGGAAGTTGGCCTTACTGATGATTGTTTTTGCCAATGCAATTCTTGCTTTCTCACCACCACTCAATACTTT
>JAKFCI010000232.1:0-4916 GCA_036676725.1 Chitinophagaceae bacterium | reverse complement strand
CAGGTTTTGAAAAGAAGCATTTAGCGCTGCCTGGTCGTTTCCCACAACTGCTGTATTTATTTTTTTTGAAAACCTGAATAAAAACATTACTGGAAAAAACCAAATCAACATAAGTAAGAAGTAAACAAGTACCATCCCAGATCCATAACCCGTTAAGTATGCAGAATCACCCTCGGCGTTGATTTTAACAGCATTGTATGTTGCCATAACAATTACGGCAATAAATAATATGCATAAAAAGATAAAAGCAACAATAGATATAAACCGGGCCCATTTTGCCGTTTCCAGCAAATTAGTTCTTGTATCCTGGTCAAATGCCAGTGAAAAAATATTTGGCGATTCTTCGTTCATAAAAAATAATAAAGAGGGGCACCATTAATGGTTCAAAACAAATAATTTATTAAAAAGCAAAAAAGGAAAAAATACTTACACCGGCAAGCATTAATAATACAATTCCTATTATTAAACAGATACCAATGATTCCGCAAATGCGACCAGCCTTAACCATGTTGTAAGAACTTTCGGAATAACGGTTTGGCTCCTGCCTGTACAAAGCCATGCTTTGGTTGCCCATGATCAATGCCGCAATACCCAGTGGCTGGCAAAAAACAATTGACAAAATGCCTAATACCAAAATGATTACTGCATTTGGCAATTGTTCTTCAGGGCGGTAATTGCGGTTTGGGTTTTCCGTATTCTGGTAATTCTGGTCCATGGGAGTTATTATTAATGATTAAAACTATCGATACCTATGGCAAAAAATATCATTACCATCCAAAAAAACAATAGGCAAGCCCAGATGCATAAACCAATGATGGCACAAATTCGGCCTGCTTTTAATAATTCGTAAGAACCCACCGTATATAAATGCGGCGACTGCTGGTAGTTACGCTTGTCAGCTGATGAGATGACCAGTGCGATTATGCCGCAAATGAAACAAAAAACAATTGAGAGAATGCCAAGTACAAGTACAGCAGTGGCATTAGGCAAAGGCCGTTGTTGTTCGTATCTTAAAATATCCTGTTCAGGTGGGTATTGATTATCCATTAGTTTTGGTTGGTAAGCTTATAAAAATAATTGCAAAAAATTAAAATTCCATTAATGCTGTAAAGAATTATAAGAATTGTATTCCCAAACTTGTAATTAAATTTTAAATGAAGCATTAAAAAAGCAAACATTAAAAGAATCGGGATGGTTGCCCAGTACATTTGTAAGCTTTCAAAAAAATTGCCACGCAGCAATAAAAATAGGGAGCGTTGTAAACCGCAGCCCGGGCAATCAGAATGAAAAATAGCTTTAAAAAAGCAGGGGATCATTATCTTCTCCAGCCATTCTAAAGCTATAAAATAAGTATTCATTTTAAATTAATAGGCTCTTGCAAATAACACTCTTTGGGTAGAAGGTTTGCCGGTAAATACGCATTTACCTTCTTCCTGCGGATTGTTTAATGGGATACAACGAATGGTTGCTTTTGTTTTTTCTTTAATCGCCGTTTCTGTTTCTGCAGTCCCATCCCAGTGTGCTAAAATAAAACCGGTTTTTTCATCCAACACTTTTTCAAATTCTTCCCATGAATCAACTTTTGTTGTTAGTTCTTCCCTGAATGTTTTGGCCCGGCTAAATAAATTTGCTTGTATATCCACCAACAATTTCTCAATGTGCGCTACCAATAGATCAACGGCAATGGATTGTTTTTCTTTGGTATCTCTCCTTGCCACTTCCACCACGCCATTTAACAAGTCGCGGGCACCTAATGTAACCCGTACAGGAACTCCTTTTAATTCGTATTCTGCAAATTTCCAACCCGGCCTGTTGTTATCATTATCATCATACTTTACACGAATACCCAGGTCTTTTAATTGTTTGATGATCTCAAAAGCCTTATCATTTAATTCCTGCTTTTGTTCATCGCCTTTATAAATAGGAACAATTACTACCTGCAAAGGAGCAATGCGTGGAGGCAAAACCAATCCTTCATCATCGCTATGCGCCATTACAAGTGCGCCGATCAATCGTGTACTTACGCCCCAGCTGGTAGCCCAAACATATTCCTGTTTATTTTCTTTGGTGAGGAATTTTACATCAAATGCTTTTGCAAAATTTTGTCCTAAAAAATGTGATGTGCCAGCTTGTAATGCTTTCCCATCCTGCATCAGGGCTTCAATACAATAAGTATCCTCAGCGCCTGCAAATCTTTCAGCCGGCGATTTTACACCTCTGACAACAGGCAAAGCCATATATTCTTCAACAAAGGTAGCATACACCTCCAGCATGGTTTTGGTTTCTTCCACTGCTTCTTCTGCTGTTGCATGTGCCGTATGTCCTTCCTGCCATAAAAATTCTGCTGTCCGCAAAAACAAACGTGTACGCATTTCCCAGCGAACAACATTGGCCCACTGGTTGATCAATATTGGTAAATCGCGGTACGATTGGATCCAGTCTTTATACGTATTCCAGATAATAGCTTCACTGGTTGGACGAACCACTAATTCTTCTTCCAGTTTTGCTTCGGGATCTACAATTAATTTTCCTTTATTATTCGGATCGCTTTTCAAACGGTAATGGGTAACCACGGCGCATTCCTTTGCAAAACCTTCCGCATTTGTTTCCTCGGCCTCAAATAAACTCTTTGGAACAAACAATGGAAAATAGGCATTCTGGTGCCCGGTATCTTTAAACATTTTGTCTAAAACATCCCGCATATTTTCCCAAAGGGCATAGCCATACGGCTTAATTACCATGCAACCACGAACGGCTGAATAGTCCGCCAGGCTTCCTTTTATAACCAGGTCATTGTACCACTGCGAATAGTCTTGTGCTCTTGATGTAACGCCTTTACTCATAAGAATTTTTACTTAGTACATTTACAAATTGTTTAACAGCGAACGCAGTAATTTACATTCAGAAGGCAAACATTTTGGTGCCAGCAAAAGTACGGCATCCATTTAAACACTTTTTAAAACATCTGCAATGAAATCATTTTTACCCCTTTTGTCCCTGTTGGTAATTTTTGCAAGTTGTACTACAGCCTATAAATCCGGGCAAACGCCAGATGATGTTTATTTTTCTCCTTCCCGTCCACAAGAAGAATATGTTCGTGTTGAAAAAGAGGATGACCGCCAATACCGCCGCAACGAACGCCAGGAGGATTATTATAGCTATAACGATGACCGTTACCTGCGCATGAAGATCCGCAACCGCAACCAATGGTCTTATTTAGATGAATATTACCGCGATCCTTATGCCTACAATTACAATGGCATTTATTATTACAATCCTAATTGCTATTGCACACCAAGAACTTACTGGAACTCTTATTACAACCCTTATGGTTCAAATGTATTTGTAGTCAATCACCGCTACCCGGTAAAAAATAGCACCCCGCGTAAATACAATTTACACGTATTCGATGATCCAAAAGATAATAACTACAACTCCAAAATGCCGGGCACTAATACAAGGTCTTACGGAACAAACCGTACTTCAACGCCGGCCCGCATCAATTCAGGCAATGTTTTGCGTAGTGTTTTTGGAAGTTCTGATAATAGTAGCTACAACAACTCAAGTGCGCCAAAGCCAAGTTCAACTACCACGCAAAGTTCTTCTAACAATTCAAATAATAGTTCAAGCAACAATAACAGCAGCGGCAGTTCTACTGCACCGCGGAGAAAGTTTTAATTAAAAGGCAGGAATTTTTGCACCGGCAAGTGTGCTGCTATTTGGCCCTTGTTGCGTCGCACATTTGAACATTTTAATCGCTACTCAACTAATTCGTCATGAAAAAAATTTTATTCATATCAGGAATATTTTCCTGCACTGCATTGTATGCCCAGGAACCAGCTGATGCCTTGCGCTTTGCTTATACCGCACCCAGCGGCACGGCACGTCACCAGGCAATTGGTGGCGCCATGGGTTCGTTAGGTGGCGATATTACTGCAACCTTCATAAATCCTGCCGGACTTGGTTTTTATAAAACAGGCGATTTCGTTCTATCGCCATCAGTTCGGTTTGGAAAGAACAAAACAAACTATTTAAACCGCAACGAAAAAGACAACCAGGCAAAATTTGAATTAGGAACTACGGGTATTGTTTTAGCCTCCGGCAACCGTTCGGGCAAAGTTCGAAGCCATGCACTAAGCCTGGCTTTTAATACCACCGGCGATTTTAAAAACAACATTTTATACCGTGGATTAAACAATCAAAGTTCTTACTCCCAAAAATACCTGGAGGAAATAAACAACGAAAACATTAAAGATGGTAATGTGGTGGCCAACGATTTCCCTTTTGGTACCAGCCTTGCATTTAATTCTTTATGGATCGATACAGTAGGCGGAAGCACCAATGGTAATTTTCAATTTCAAAGCCGCTCACAGGCATTATTAGCAACAGGTTTACTGCAGGAACAGACAATAAAAAACCGTGGCGGCAATTATGAAACTTCGCTGGGATTGGCCGTTAATTACAACGACAAATTAATGTTGGGCGGATCTATTTCTATCCCTTATTTATTATACGAAAGAGAAGCACTTTTTACGGAAGCAGATGCGACAAGCAATCCAAATAATGGTTTTGATTTTGCATCCTTCGGTGAAACCCTTACAACAAAAGGCTTAGGCTTTAATGCAAAAGCGGGTTTAATTTACAAGCCACAGGAATTCTGGCGTTTAGGTTTAGCGATCCACTCTCCTACTATTTATTCGTTGAACGATCTTTACCAGGCAGAGGTTACAGCAAATGTTGAAAAAGGCGCAGGCACGCTAACCGATAATTCTGCTTTGTATCCCGATGCTGTTGCCTCATTTGATTATACATTGGTTACACCTTATAAATTAATTGGTAGTGTGTCCTACGTATTGAGAGAAATAGAAGACGTCACTAAACAAAAAGGATTTTTAACTGCCGACGTGGAATATGTA
>JAKFCI010000231.1:0-10840 GCA_036676725.1 Chitinophagaceae bacterium | reverse complement strand
CCCGGTTCCAGTTACGGCATCCGTAATAACAAACAAGCGATCCTTCATTAATTGTTTTGCAATTTTAATTGCCGCAAAATCTACATGATATCCGTCTGCAATAATACTTGCCCTTACTTTTTCGTGCAGCATTGTTGCGCCAACCACACCCGGCGCCCGGTGTTGTAATGGAGTCATAGCATTATATAAATGGGTTACAGTATTTATCCCATTAGTAAACGCTGTCATTGCATCTTCATAAGTAGCATTTGTATGTCCCGCAGAAATGATTACGCCTTTTGATTGAATTAATTTAATCACTTCATCAGAACAAACTTCAGGCGCCAGTGTAATTATTTTTATTACGCCTTTACCATATTCAAGCATTTCTTTTACTTCATCTGTCGTTGGCGAATGAATTAGTGATTCAAGGTGAGCGCCCCTTTTTTCTTTATTGATCCACGGTCCTTCAAGATGCAAACCATGAATTCCTTTACCGCCTTGTTTCCAATAATCCCGAACCGCATCAATGCATTTATAAAAAACTTCTTTTGTATTTGTAGCTACTGTTGGTAAAGAAATAGATGCACCTCCAGCACGGGAGTATTCATTAATGGCGGATAAAGTTTCAATATCAGGACAGGCTGATAAAAGCCTTTTGTTTGCTCCGTATAATTGAATGTCAATAAATGCCGGCGCTATAAAACAATTTTCGAAGTTTTTAACTTCAATATTAGGTTCCAGCGAAGCGGCAGGTACGATGGAATGAATCGTATTCTCTTTAACAACAATGGCAACGCCGGTTTGCCAGCCTGTACCAGTAAAAATTTTATCAGCCGAATACACTGTTGTTTGCATGCCCGCAAAATTACTATTCGTACTGGCCTTGTCGTATCATAATATTTTGCATTCCTGAAAAAATGGATTTCCAGATCAAACCAAAAAAACCATGAGACGAAACACGCAGCCGAATGACTTCTTTAGCGGTGCGTTCCTGTTGGCCGGGAGAAGGATTACTGCTATGCAAGGTGTATTTATTGATAATCTTGGTCAGAAACTTTTTATTTTCATATATACCTGTTGCTTCATTTTTCTTCCGAATGACAACAAAAAGGTCGTTGTAAAGCATGCGTACATTGGCTTTTGTGCTATAATCATCGCCATGTAAAGCGAAATCCAGGCGGCTTAAACTAAATGTTTGAAATTGCACATTGGCCAAAGGAACAGCAAGCGCATTTAATTCTTCTTTTCCAACGTCGCTAATTGAGCCGGTTACATCAAAAGCACCATTGGTCGAATCCAAATAAAAAACAAAGGAGGCTTTAATAGGACTTTTGTTTAGTATCAATCCTTCTGCCTGGGCAATACATTTATTATTCTGCCTGATACTTAAAGAATCGTTGGTCACGTTGCTTACAAGTAAGTTCAAGTGCCGGAATTTTACTGTCCCTTCTTGTTTTGTTTTTTCTGCCTTTTCCGTGTATTCAATATTGGCATTCTTTATTTCCATCCCTTTAATGATAACTGTGGCATCAGTACCCAATAATCGTTGATGCGGGTAAGTACCTATTTTGCTTTCCAATAAAGGAGGGTATGATTTATCTACAAATATTTTTATGTCCGGGCTTTCCACGATAATACTGTCGGCAGCAATTATATTATTGTTTACAAAGCGATCCAATTGAAAATTAGTGAAGGAGGCCTTATTAAACTCAATTACTTCCATTGCCTTTTGCTTATTTACAAATCCATAAAATTCATTTCTTTCTTCCCTGGTCGGTTGAATTTTAAAGTTTACAAGTTCAAAGGTTTTATTTTTTGAAGAATAGGAAATTACTTCTGCCTTCATCTTGGACATAGAGTCCGGCGTTCTGAATTTTAGATCGCTAAACCGAAGTGCAATGTCTTTTGTAAACCCAATGCGTGACGTATCAAATGCGGCAACACTGTCAATCAGGATATCATTAAATACCGCGTTACAAGTATCGAATTGTAGTTTAACTGAAGAACTTGTATCCGCATACCTATAAAGTAATTTTATACCATCCAGGTTG
This sequence comes from Chitinophagaceae bacterium, assembly GCA_036676725.1. Lineage (GTDB taxonomy): Bacteria > Bacteroidota > Bacteroidia > Chitinophagales > Chitinophagaceae > Flavisolibacter. Next base: position 8,807 of record JAKFCI010000231.1, on the reverse strand, counting down.
ATCGTACTGATAGCAATGCTTTTTATTCCTGGTTGAATTGATTTCCAAAGAGGTGTGTGTGTTTTTGTTCCATTCGAATTTGCATTTTGCGTTCTTATCAAACGCACATTTGCATCGCTGGTCATTATTTCATCAATAGAAATTCTTTTGCTAAAAAGCAAGGTGAAAATGGCAACGCCTTTTATATAGCCTCGCTCCATATTCAATTGCATGGTCATGGAAGGTAGGTCGTTGGCTGCTTCAAGCTTTTTATATTGAAGACTGTCTACGTTGATCACCAGATCTTTTACTTCTACATTGGCACCCAAAAAACTTGCATCCAGGTCGCCGAGATGGTAGTTGTACAAACTGTCCGATCCTTCTATGATTAACGTGTGTAACCTGGCCTTTAATACTGGTTCAACAAAGCGCTCCGCAACAACTGCTATAAAAACCAATACAAATCCAATAAATGCAAATCCATAAATGATCCAATACTTGTATCCACTGCGTTTTTTTTTCGGCTGCATCAATAAAGGTATAAAAGGTAGAACACTATTAGATTACAACAAACCGGTAACCAATTCCTTTAATTGTAATGATCTCGATAGACGGATCGAGCTTTAAATAATTACGGAGTTTTGTAATGTACACATCAAGGTTCCTGCTGTTAAAAAAAGAATCGCTTCCCCACAACAGATTTAAAATATCGCGGCGTTCTAAAATTTGTTCCCTGTTCTGGTATAAAATTTTCAACAACTCACTTTCCCTGTAGGATAATTTTCTTTGTTCGCCATCATATGAAAGGGTTTGGCGGTTTATATGAAAGGTGTAACCACCTAATTTAATTTCTTCTTCTTGTTTTTGTGCAGGCGTGCCCGGTGATTGTTTTAAAACATGCTCAATACGAACAATCAGTTCTTCCATGCTAAATGGTTTTTTAATGTAATCGTTTCCCCCAATTTTAAAACCATTTACAACATCGTTAACACCGGATTTAGCAGTTAAAAAAATGATGGGTACAGTAGTATCTTTTTCCCGTATTTCATCGGCAATTGCAAATCCATCTTTATTTGGAAGCATTACATCCAGAAGACAAACATCGGGTTGTGCATCCAAAAATCTTTTAACTGCCAGGCCGCCATCACTTTCCAGTACAACATCGTATCCTTTGCTTTGCAAGGTTTCACTAACAATTTTTGCTAAAAAAATTTCATCTTCTACATAAAAGATCTTTGGCTTCTTCATTAATGTTTGTTGATTGTGTTTAGATCAGGCATTGTGCTTTGGTAAACGAATGTTGAATTTACTTCCATTCCCTTCAACTGATTCTACATTAATTGTGCCCTTATGTTTTTCGATAACATGTGCCACATAACTCAAACCCAGGCCATACCCTTTTGCATTGTGAAGATTACCTGTCGGCACACGAAAAAACTTTTCAAAAATCTTCTCTTTATATTCCGGTGGCACACCAATACCGTTATCAGTAATGCTTAGCTTAATGGCATTTTCTTTTCCAGTAATACCAATTTTTATATTGGGCGAACCATTGCCATATTTGAGTGCATTATCTACTAAATTAAAAATGACACTGACTAGGTGAAGCCGATCACCTTCAAACTGTGTATCTCCTTCGGTGGTTACCTTAATAATTGCTTTGTGTTTTTCCGCTTGTAACCGCATTGATGCAGTAACTTCTTCAACAAGCTCTTTCATGTCCAATGGTTCATATTTCAATTCCACTTCACGGTTTTCAAACATAGAAAGTTTTAAAACCTTATCAACAAGTAAAGAAAGTCGTTGCAACTCGTTTGCAGATATATCTAGATACTCTTTGGTCTTTTGCGCATCCATATTTGCGTTAAAGCTTCGTAACGCCTCAATAGCAACACTAACGGTAGCAATAGGTGTTTTTAATTCGTGGGTAATGTTGCTAATGAATTCATTTTTAATATCGGCAAGCCTGCGTTGGCGCAAAAGGTTCCGGTACAAAAGAGAAAAAGAAACAATGGTAAAAGCTACCAGGAAAATTGACAATAATATTGGAGCAAGAATACGTTTGAGCAGGTAAGACGTTTTATCGCTTATCTGAACTTTATATGTAATGGGGTTTTGAAAGCCGATCGTAACTTCATTAAACATTCTTTCTTCGCGTTCAGTGGCGCCATCTAACCGGCTTATTTGAAAGGGAACATCGATACCTTGTAATTGTAATCTTCGTGCATAGGCGGTATCAATTTCATGTACTTTAATCGAATCCTGCAAGGATTCCATATCATATAGAAATTGCATGACCCTTTTATTTTTTCGCAAACCGGGTGTAGCTAATTCTGATGTATCGGGTGTGTTATTTTCTGAATAAACCACAGTCTTGGTTGAACCTCCTTCTTTTCGAACACTATCTCTTATTTTATCTCTCAGCACATTAACCAGTCTTACCATTTTTTGATTAGGTGGTACATGCGAACGACCATTACCTTTTTTCCCATCTCCTTCAAAAAATTCCTTATCTAAATTTAGTTTTACCGCTTGCAACGAAAAAATGGTTTCCCTGAAAGCCATATTGGTTCTTATTTCCAAAGTTCTTTCTTCACGTTCGTACGCTTTTTTCAACCAATACAATTGGAAGCCTGCGATGCACAAAATTGTGATCGCCATTAAAACAGGCATCCATTTAATATGCTTTTTCGGAGGTCGCATCAAACAAAATTATCCTTTAAATCTACCGTTTATCTTGACATTAACCTTTATTAACGAAGTTGCAACGTGTATTAACATTCCATAAAATAGCAAGGATTACATTTACCCAAAACAACGGCCATGATTAAGTTATTTGTTCCATTATGCATTTTATTGGCTACAACCGTTAATGCACAAATTAAAGAAGGAAAAGTAATTTTTGAACGCACGATGCAAGTTCGTCGTCCACAGGGAATGAGCGAAGAAATAAAATTACCGCCTACAAGAACAGAAAATTTTGAACTGCTTTTTGGCAATAATCAATCGTTATGGCAAATTATTCCAAACCCCGAAGGCGATAATAGTACAATAACTGCTCCCGGGATGGTATTTAGAATGGCAGGCAATAATGATGTAACCTATTTTAATTTTAATACAGGCAAAAGAATTGACCAAAGAGAAATGCTGGACAGGGAGTTTTTAGTTGAAGACAGCATCGCAAAAATAAACTGGAAATTAAACGAAGAAACCAAAACAATACTTGGGCATTTAGTGCGTAAAGCCACTGCGCAAAGATTTTTCAAAAGAATGCAAATGACCATGGAAAATGGCAACATGAAAAGAGAAGAAGTTGCTGACACTTCAAGTATTATTGCGTGGTTTACGACTGACATAATAGTGCCCGGTGGCCCACAGGAATACCAGGGACATCTGCCTGGGATGGTACTTGAACTTTCTATTAATAATGGAGGGACAGTTTATAAAGCAGTTGAAATATCACCTAAAGTAAACCTCTCTCATATTAAACCGCCAAAAGGTGGCAAAAAGTTAACTGCTGCCGAATTTGTTGTAGAAAGACAGAAGTTAATGGAAGAAATGCGCAAGAACAACCCCGGTGGAAACAGGGTTATACGCATTACCAATTAATGATAAAAACAAAGTCACATCTAAGTAACGGTAATGCCTAAGTGTGACTAGTTAAATTAGTTTAATAAATATTTCCGTGGTCCGTATCTTCCCGCTCTTTTTCAAATACGGTCATACCCACCTTCCATTCCGGGAATTCAAACCGCATGGAAATTTCAACTTTTAATTTTTGTAATTGCATCGGGGGTTCATGCAAGGTTAATACACTGGTAGTAAATTTCCGGCTTTCTTCAGGTATTTCGTATGTACCTCTTAACGTGTATAAGTCTGCAACATACTTTACATTTAATCCCTTGAGTTGGTTAAACAACCATTTGTATTTTTTTTCTGCTTCTTCAAAATCTTCTGTAGTCAGCATAACAGCCTCCCAGCTATAAATGGCTTTTTGGTCGGAGCTGTATTGCATGATCATGGATTCCTGTGCGCCACTCGGTTTTAATAAAGAAGCATATGCTACGCTCTGGGGGTTTTTTTCAACTACTTCACCTCTTATCTCTTCAAATTGATGCGGGTATGACTCGACTACTTTTTGAAAATCGCTGCGAAAAGCGTTGTTAATGGGGAGTTTGAACTGTGCACTTGATACAATACTAGCAAACACAAGGCTTACCGTAATAAACGTTTTGGGGTACTTCATAAGCAGGATTAAGAGTCCAAAATAATGTGAAATTTTGTAAAAATTAGCATTTATCCACATTTTTTATTAATTTACTCACACATTACAATATAAACATCCACTATATGAAAAACAAACGTATCGAACATGCCCACAACGAGGTAAAGATTTATGAAAGCTACTACAAGCCATCTCTAAACTTGTTACGTTTTACTAAATCAATTTTAGGTGTATTGATATTTGGCCGCACATCTGTGGCAGAACATTATGTCCCTGTAAAAAAGCGGATAAATAAATAATTTTAAATCCCACCAAATGGTGGGATTTTTTTTGCCGATTATTTATGAATGCTTTATTTCATTTTTAATTAATCCGGATATTTCTTGTTGCTCTTTCCATCATCCTCGGCATCATACTTTTTCCACCCATGCGATTAAGGTTATAAGTAAACGAAATTGTAAAAAATCGTTGCAAAACAGTATTGCGCACATCTTCAATGTAATTATCTGAAATATTGCGGCTGAAACTTTGATTTTGATTCAAAAGGTCAAAGGCAGAAAATTTAATTTCACCTCTTTTGCTTTTAAATAATTGTTGTGCGATCGATGCATTCCACATAGAAAAAGTGCGGTCAATTGTTTCTTCCTGTTTGGGATTTATAGTATAATCCAGGTCTGTTGATAGAATTAAGCCTTTGGGAAATGTATAAGTTATATCTGCAGAAATAATATGGTTAAAGTAAGACTGATCCTGGTTCTTGCGTAATATTCCCGGTATATCCAGGTTTGAATATTTAACCGAAGTATAATTAGTACTTGCATTTAAACCAAGATCCAATTGCTCTTTATAATTGTAGCTTAAGCGAAGGTCTTCGCCCAGCATAATATTCTTATTTAAATTTTTTAAACCGTCAATTACATTTCCATTTCGTGCATAAGTAATTCGGGTATTGGTATTGAAATTTCCACCTTTCATTTTTTTTATTGGGAAGCCTATATTAAAGGAACCGGTTATATTATAAATACCATCCATGTTGGTAGGAATACTTAATTGTGTTCCGCCTGCCTCCAGGTACCTATAGCGTTCAGGAAAATTTTTGGTCATTAAGTTATCAACGATCTTGTCAGTTGTATTATTAAAACTAATTAGTGCAAACAGGTTACGGAACTTAACCATGTCAAAAAAGTTATAGGTAAGTGTGATGCTGTTTGAAAACTCCTGCTTCAATGCCGGATTCCCTGTACGATAATAAGGCGCCATATTAGGATCAATAAGATCCTGCAATTGCGAAATAGACGGCTGGTTTGTTCTACCCCTGTAATTGATGCGTAAACTTCGACTGCGTGCAAACTGGTAATTAAAACTGGCAGTTGGAAAAACATTAAAGTAACGTTGGTTAATGGCAGAATCTTTACTGAGGTTATTGCTTGTTAGCAAAGTGTTTTGAAGCGACAAGCCTAATTGATAATTGAACTTTTTGCTGGTCACACGAAAGTTTGTTCCAAACCTGCTCGATTCATTCACATTCTCAAAACGGTTACTAAGCACCGAATTCCTAATATCATATTTACCGGTTATGTCATTATAATCACTTGTTACCCGGTTGGCTTCGTTTGTGTTGTTATTATAGGCATAATTAAATTCTAAGATTTTATTGCGTGCTATCGGTTCGGTATAAGAAAGGGTAGCGCCATAATTATTAGTAAGATTATCCTGCAGGTTTTGTTGCCTGAAATTATTTTCCCTCGTTTTCTCGCCAATGTTGTTGAATGAATTCCCCCGGCTGGTTACGTAGCCTTCGCGATCGTTTTTATTGTAGGTGTTAGATAAACTAACAGACAATGTGCGGCCAATTTTATTAAGCTTTCGCCGCCATATCAAGTTGTTTGTAAGGTTTGTTCCATTGCCGGTATTGTCGCTAATGGTTCGAGTATTATTGAGCAGGTAAGATTCGCTGCCCTTCACCGCATTTTGTAACAAAGAATCATCGCGGTAATTGCTGCTTTGCTGGAAGCTTATGTTTGGCTGGTAAATAATAGAATTCAAAGAATCTATTTCCCATTTTAGATTAAGGTTAAACCGGTGATTGTCATTCAAATTCTCAGAGATTGTTTCCTGTTCGCCGGCTAAGGTGGAATCCGTTAAAAAGCGTTGAAAATTACTCGAACGAAAATTATTTGCGCCGGCATGGTTATAAAAATAACTGCTTGTTACATCAATGTCTTTGCCCCACACATCCCGCAAATTAATTCCGGCAGAAGCGGTTTTTGTGATGCCGCTGGGTCCACCACCAATGCCAAAGTTGCCGCCTCCGCCACCTCTCACCATCATCATGCCACCTCCGCCACCAAAACCACCAAAGCCGCCAGAACCAAACATCCCCATTGCATCGGAAATACTAAATCCGATGTTGTTGGTATTGTTTGCTTTTGCAATAATGTTTACCTGTGTGGCACCTTTAAATAGGTTTGCGGTAATGCCGGCATCATAACGGTTGTCTGTTCCATAGCCTCCATTTATTCTACCAAAAACGCCTTTCTTTTTATCTTTTTTCAATTTTAGGTTGATCGCTTTGCTGCGGCTACCATCATCAATTTTATTGAATTTGGCCTGCTCGCTCATGTCATCGTAAACTTCTACTTCATCTACCATGTCGGCTGTTAAATTCTTTGTTGCCAATTTAGGATCGCTGCCAAAAAATTCTTTTCCATCAACATAAACTTTCTGCACATTTTCGCCCTGCGTTTTCACGGTACCATCCCTTTCAACCGTCATGCCCGGTAATTTTTTAATGAGGTCTTCTACGGTTGCATTCGGTTTTGTTTTAAATGCATTGGCATTGTAAGCAAGTGTATCGCCTTTTATTTTTATCGGTGCTTCGTCTACAACAACAACCTCACTTAATATTTTATAAGCCTTCTCTAACCTGATGGTGGCAAAATCAACAATAGGCTTTTCGAATGAAATAACAAATGGCTTGTTGATCGTTTCAAATCCCTGGTAAGAAATCAATAAGTAATACGATCCGGTATCAAGATTTTTTATTTCGAAATAACCACTATTTGATGTGCGTGTAAATGAAATAAGAGAAGAATCTTTTGCTTGCATCACTGATATTGTAGCATCAGGTAAAGATTCATCCTTTGCATCTTTCAAACTACCTATTACCTTACCGGGATTTTTTTGCGCAAAGGCAAGTGAACTTATAAATAAGCTTATCAGCAACAGCAGTTGTTTCATAAAACAATTATGATTTTACGAAGATATTTGCAAAACACCTGAATGCTGGTTAAAAAAGGTTAATGGGTAGATGAACGGCGTTCAAAATGTTGTAATACCGGGTAGCTGTTCAATAAAAAAACAACAGCACAAGAGTGCGACGCAACGAATGTTGATGGAATTACAATGGCTGGCTAACTAAATAAATATTCTACATCTTCCCTGCTCAACGCTTTTACAAACGTAGCATCATCTGCTATCAATTCTTTTGCAAGCAGCCGCTTTCGTTCTTGAAGCAACATGATCTTGTCCTCTATGGTATCCTTGCAGATCATGCGGTAAGCAAAAATATTTTTCGTTTGTCCTATACGATGCGTACGGTCGATTGCCTGCTGTTCCACCGCGGGGTTCCACCATGGATCAACAATGTAAACGTAATCGGCGGCTGTAAGGTTAAGACCTACACCACCCGCCTTTAATGAAATTAAAAACACCCTTACTTCGTCATCGTTTTGGAAACTCTGAATGGCTTTCTCACGGTCAGGCGCAGACGTACTTCCATCAAAGTATTCGAACTTAACGCCGAGCGATGTTAATTTTTCGCGGATCAGGCCCAGCATGCCCAGGAATTGAGAAAAGACAAGTGCTTTATGGTTGCCAATATTTTCTGTTATTTCTCTTGTCAGTTCATCCAGCTTGATGGAATGATTTTCAAACTTTTCGGATTCATTTAAGATGGCCGGTGAATCACAAATCTGGCGCAACTTCATGTGAACTCCATTGGTGGGGGATGCGAGTGCAGACAAAGTACGTTGCGCGTGGCAAGTCAACATCGGCCGTAAGTCACAAATCCGATGGCACTTGATTTTCAGGGGTTTCGTCGATATGCACGCGTGAATGTGCGCTGTCGCTAGATTTGTTTTTTGGCGATAGAACTACGAGCTGCCGAAAAAAATCGAACAAGGAAGCGCTCACCGACGAGCACACTCCAGCGACCCGCCATGATTTCGTAACGGGGGCCGTCATCGAAGCGGATGGTCTGATCGTTCATGACATCTCCTTTGCATAGGCCTGGTTTATCTCACGCTTGCGAAGCTCGAATAAGCGACGTGAGAACAAACATTATTGCCTCGAGCCGGTGGAGTTAAGTGAACCGACTTGCCGTTTTACGCGTCAATTCAGGCATCATGCGCCTGTGTAAACCTATCCAACATCAGGGAGGCTAATATGCGCGCAACTGTAATGATGATTCTTCTGGCTTTGTCCGCAACAACCCATGCGGCGATTACTGAGCAATCTCCAACGCCGGCTAATGCAGTTCAAAATCCTGCATTGGCAAAACAGCTGGGGGCCGACGAAAATGGCATGCGCCGCTATGTTCTGG
>JAKFCI010000230.1:0-11935 GCA_036676725.1 Chitinophagaceae bacterium | reverse complement strand
ACAGAAGCCGAGAAAAAAATTGCCGCTTTAGAAACGTTTGGTTTGGAAATGGAGGCAAAAGGAATTTTGCATGCATCCGGCATGGCAGCAATAGCCACATTATTACTTGGAACTTTAAAATCAGGCGATAAAATTCTTACACATTATTCATTGTATGGGGGAACGGAAGAATTAGTTCAAAGAGTTCTTCCATCTCTCGGCATTACCGCAATTATTACAGATTTACGGAAATTGAATGAAGTTGAGGATTTAATAAAAAAAGATGCATCAATTAAAATGATGTATTTGGAAACACCTGCCAATCCTACAATGCAATGCGTTGACCTGCAAGAATTGAGCAGCATAGCCAAAAGAAACCATTTAATTGTTGCCTGTGATAACACCTTCGCTACCCCGTATTTACAACAACCCTTTAAATACAATGTCGATTATATTGTTCACTCCACTACCAAATTTTTAAATGGTCATGGAACTGCTATAGGTGGTATTTTATTGGGACGGGATATTGAAAAAATGAATAGCATTATTACGAAAACGCACCGTTTATTAGGTGGCAATGCAAATCCTTTCGATGCTTTTTTGTTAATCAATGGAATTAAAACATTAGAACTTCGGATGGAAAGACATTGCAGCAATGCAATGCAGGTTGCAACATTTCTTGATGCGCATGCTGCTGTTGCGAAAACAAATTATGCCGGGTTAAAAGCGCACCCCGATTTTGATCTTTCAAAAAAACAAATGAAACATCCGGGTGCCATGTGCAGTTTTGAATTGAAAGGAGGTTTGCAGGCAGGAATTGATTTTATGAACAAATTAAAAATGTGTATCAGGACGGTTTCTCTTGGAACTTGCGATACTCTTTTATCGCACCCCGCTTCTATGACGCATTACAGCGTACCAAAAGAAAAGAGAGAACAATATGGCATTACAGATGGCTTAATAAGAATGAACGTAGGCATTGAAAATGTTGAAGATATAATTAGCGACCTGGATCAAGCCTTAAAAAATTAGGTAGTGATATTTTTGAAATTTATTTAAAGAATTTTTTATGATGATTAATATAAGGGAAGCAAAAAAAGAAGATTGCTCCCGCATCCTAGAATTAGTAAAAGAACTTGCCAAATACGAAAAGGCACCAGGTGAAGTAACTGTGACTTTAGATCATTTTATTGAAAGTGGTTTTGGTGCAAAGCCTGTATGGTGGGCTTTTGTGGCTGAAGTTGATGGAATAGTGCAAGGCTTTGCTTTGTATTACATACGTTTCAGTACATGGAAAGGGCAAAGAATGTATTTAGAAGATTTTTATGTTACTGAAGAAATGCGAAGCCAGGGTTTGGGAAAATTATTATTTGAAAGATTGATAGAAGAAGTAAAAAATAAAAAATTAAATGGCATGATGTGGCAGGTATTGGAATGGAATGAACCAGCCATTAATTTTTATAAAAAGTACAATGCTGTTTTCGATTCAGAATGGTTGAATTGCGCCATCAATCCACAATTAGAAATGGAAAAAGAATAGTTGAAAAAGAAATTTTAGTTCACCGACTCGGTGATCATTTCTTTATTGATCTTTTGCACTAAACCTTGCAAAACTTTACCAGGACCAACTTCAGTAAATTTTGCTGCTCCATCTTTTATCATAGCTTGTACGCATTGTGTCCATTTTACGGCACCTGTAAGTTGGTCAATTAAATTTTGCTTTATCTCCTCTTTATCAACAATGCCTCTTGCAACAACGTTTTGATAAACGGGGCAAGAGGGTGCATTAAAATGAGTATTTTCTATTGCCTGCTGCAATTCTCTTCTTGCTGGCTCCATTAAAGGTGAATGAAAAGCGCCGCCAACGGGCAATACCAAAGCTCTTTTTGCGCCTGCAGCTTTCAATTTTTCGCAAGCTATTTCAACACCTTTAATACTCCCGGAAATAACCAATTGTCCCGGGCAATTGTAATTTGCAGGAACAACTATTTCATGTGATTCTTGTTGTACCTGCGCACATATATCTTCAACTATATTATCCGCAAGTCCAAGTACGGCGGCCATAGTAGAAGGTATTTCTTCGCAAGCTTTTTGCATTGCCTGTGCCCTTAAACTTACTAAGGTCAATCCGTCTTCAAACCGCAAAGTGCCATTTGCCACAAGAGCAGAAAACTCACCCAAAGAATGGCCGGCAACCATATCAGGCCTGGCGCCTTCAATGCTTTTAAAAGCTATAATAGAATGTAGAAAAATAGCGGGTTGCGTGATCTTTGTTTGTTTTAATTCTTCTTCACTTCCGCCAAACATGATATCCGAAATGCGGAATTCAAGTCGCTCATTTGCCTGTTCAAAAAGTTTTTTTGCAAATGCGTTATTGTCGTAATGCTGTTTTCCCATCCCTGGAAACTGAGCCCCTTGCCCGGGAAATACAAACGCATGTTTCATTCTAAAAATTTCAACGAAAATAAGTGAAATACGATTGATACATTAACTCAAATGAGCCGAGATCAATTTTAAAAATTCATTACGCGTTACATGATTATTTAATAATTCACCATCGAAGGCCGATGTAGTTGTTGTAGAATTTTGTTTTTGAACACCACGCATCATCATACATAAATGTTTTGCTTCAATTACTACAGCCACACCCAAAGGATTTAGGCTTTCTTTTATTGCACCAAGTATTTGCGTTGTAAGTCTTTCCTGCACTTGCAAACGACGTGCAAAAACATCTACTACCCTGGCCAATTTACTTAAACCGGTAATATATCCATTAGGAACATAGGCTATGTGTGCTTTGCCATAAAAAGGGACCAGGTGATGCTCGCACATGGAGTACAATTCGATATCTTTTACGATCACCATTTCATTAACTCTTTCTTCAAAGCGGGCCGAATTTAAAATGGCAACCGCATTTTGTTGGTAACCTTGCGTCATAAACTGCATTGCTTTTGCCATACGTTCAGGGGTTTTTAATAATCCTTCCCTGTTTGGGTCTTCGCCTAAATTAGTTATGATGCCTCGGTATTGCTCGGATAAAGAGTCAGTTATGTCCTGATCGTATTCTTCTGTTTTTCTATACGCCATGCTTGTTTATTTCAATGTATGACAAGAATTATTTTTAATTATTGCACCGGATACTCTACAAAATTGCGCGGAGTTTCATATAAACGAATAAACAGTTCTAAATGTTCATTTATTTTAGGGCGGAGTAAATTATAAATAACAATGGCAATGTTTTCAGCAGTTGGATTCAGGTCTTTAAATTCTTCTGTATCCAAATTTAAATTCTTATGATCAAATTTTTCTAAAACCGTTTCCTGCACAACATCCGATAACTTTTTCATATCCATTACAAAACCGGTTCTTTCATCCACTTCGCCAATTACCTTAATTTCCAATTCGTAATTATGTCCATGGTAATGCGGCAAACTGCACTTGCCAAATACATCTTTGTTTACATCATCGGTCCATTGTTTATTATACAACCGGTGTGCAGCATTAAAATGTTCTCTCCGAAAAACGGCAACTTTTTGAGCCATAGCAAAAATTTAATCGCCAAAATATTCTACATAAATACGCGGCGTTTCATACAATTTAATACAATGCAATTGAATATTTTGGGGCAAATGTGGTGTAAGCTGGTTCCAAATACCAATCGCCAGGTTTTCTGTTGAACAAAATTGTCCTTCTAAAAAATCCACATCAACATTCAGGTTCCTGTGGTCAACTTTTTCAATCACATGTTCTTTAATTAACAAACTCAATCTTTTTACATCAAAAACAAAACCTGTATCAACATCAGGATTTCCCTTAACGGTTACATAAAGTTCATAATTATGACCATGCCAGTTATCATTGGCACATTTTCCAAAAACTTCATCATTCTTTTCCCTGCTCCAGGCGGGGTTGTATAATTTGTGAGCCGCATTGAAATGTTCAATACGTGTCAGGTACACCATTCTTTCGAAAATTTACGCAAAGGTAAACAGGTATTCAGGAATGATGACATTTGATTGGTTTACGAACTATAACAATGCTATGAAGCTTTTGTTGCGACGCTCCGTTCATCGGCAGGAAATCTATTTAGCAAGGTTTAAAAGCTAAATCCTTACTTGTAGTCTTTATTTTTACATATGTCCATTTTAGTATGTGCAGCCACTGCTTTTGAAATAGAGCCAACGCTTTCTTTAATTACCCAAAATAAAATAAACGAAAAAGTAGTGACCCTGGTTACTGGTGTAGGACTTACAGCAGCAACCTACCAGCTCACCAAACAAGTATTGGTTAATCGCCCTAAATTAATTATCCAGGCTGGCCTGGCAGGAAGTTTTAACGCAGATCTTCCAATATTAAAAACAGTTGTTGTTAAAAATGAATCCTTAGGGGATCTGGGTGTTTTAGAAAACAACCGTTTTAAAAACATTTTTGAATTAGGCTTTGAGGAAAAAAATAAGCTACCCTGGACTGAAGGAAAATTATTAAATACACACGAAGCAATTTTAAAGCTTACCGATTTACCCATTGTTAATGCGGTTACGGTGCAACAAATAACAACAGATAGAATATTGATTGACCATTACAAAAATGAATTAGGGGCACAAATTGAAACCATGGAAGGAGCGGCACTTCATTTTGTTGCATTAATGGAAAACATACCGTTTATACAAATACGTTGCATATCTAATTTTGTTGGTGAAAGAGATAAACAAAACTGGAAAATACAGGAATCAATCAGGCAATTAAATTTAGAACTGCAGCGATTACTGGTAAAACTTTAATTTATGAAACTCACGCTAGGTTTTTCCCCTTGTCCCAACGACACTTTTATTTTTGATGCTTTAGTCAACAAAAAAATAGATACGGATGGTTTGGAATTTGAAGTTGTATTGGAAGACGTGCAAACATTAAATGATTGGGCAGCGGAAGGAAAGTTAGATGTAACCAAATTAAGTTTTCCGGCTTTGTTTGAGCAATCAGCACATTACGCAATACTTTCCTCAGGCGCTGCACTAGGCAAAGGAGTTGGTCCATTGTTAATTGCAAAATCTATGGTGGGTGTTCCGGATATTGAACATTGTACCATTGCAATTCCAGGCGAAAATACTACCGCCAATTTTTTACTTAATTATGCTTTTCCACTTGCAAAAAATACAAAGCATTTATTATTCTCCTCCATTGAAGATGCCGTTTTAAATAACGAAGTAGATCTTGGTGTGATCATTCATGAAAACAGGTTTACCTACCAGCACAAAGGGTTAATTAAAGTATTAGACCTTGGTGAATACTGGGAAGAAAAAACAAATGCGCCTATTCCGTTGGGATGCATTGCAGTAAAAAGAAATTTAGATAACCAGATAAAAAAGAAAGTTGATGAATTGATCGGCAAAAGTTTAGTGACAGCCTTTCAACATTACCCGGAAGTGAGCAGGTATGTAAAAGAACATGCACAAGAAATGGACGAAAATGTAATGCGCCAACATATAGAATTGTATGTGAACGACTTTAGTTTGGATCTAGGAGAAGAAGGGAAAAAGGCAATTGAAAAATTTTATGAAGTCTATATACAGAAAACGGGAAAACAAAACAAATTACGACCGAATGAACTTTTCCTGGATTAAGCTTAAATTTTAGGCAATGCGTTTTCGAATATTCTTTTAGTGATGGTATTCTTATAAGTCTTATCACGAAACTTTTCTGCCCATTGTATTCCTCTTAACGCATTTGTAAAAAAAACTTCATCAGCATCAAGTAAATCTTCAATTTTAATTTCCTTTTCTATTAATGAATAGTTTTCTTTTTTTAACTCGTAAATAAGGTGACGGCGCATAACACCGTTTACAGGACCCTCAGTTAAAGCAGGTGTATAAATCTTATTGTCTTTAATAAGAAAGATATTTGTTTTGGAACCATCAGCAATAAACCCTTTCGCATTTACAACAATTGATTCATCAAGTTTTTGTTCAAGGGCAAACATGGCTGCCATTACATACACCAAATAATTAGCTGACTTTAAATTTGAAAATGCATCGCAGCTTTTATTTGCATCATTAAAAATATTAACCTCCCACCCTTTTTCATTCCAAACGTATTTGTCATCTGACAGAGGACTTGCTTCAATTATATATTCAACATTCTTATTCAGTCCTCTAAATGCAGCAAGCCTTATTCTTGCCGAAGCTGCACAATTATTTGCCTCACAAATTATTTTTAGATTATTCAAAAGCTCCTCCTTAAATGCCGGCTTAAAATCAATCTTTAATAATTCTAAACTTGTTAATAACCTGTCCAAATGGTACGTTTCTAACAATAATTTGCTTTTTGACATTTTTATTGTTTCGAAAACTCCATCACCATATTTAAAGCCTCTATTATCCGCTAAAAAAAGAGGAACAGATGCATCAATTAATTTTCCGTTGAAACAAACAAAATTCATAACCTTAAAATAAAAAATGCCATGATGATCATGGCATTAATAGTAATTATTTTTTTACAATTAGTCTTGTTCTACAATGCCAACTTTAACTGCATACATTACCAAACCTGCCATTGACTTGGCGCCTGTTTTAGATTTTAATTTATCCCTGATTGCTTCAACAGTACGTGGGCTGATATCAACAATGTCTGCAATCTCTTTTGTGCTTTTTTCTTCGCACATTAATTTTAAAATTGTTTTTTCCTTATCGGTAAGGTTAATTTCCTGCACTTCAATTTCCGGCTCTCTTTTATTACGCAAACCACTCAATAAAGCTTTATTGGTAAGGTCGTTAAAATAAAATTCTTCTTCATAGCAGGTTCTGATGGCCTGGTAAATTGTTTCAGAATCGGACTCTTTGGTTAAATATGAATTTGCGCCAATCTCCATCATTCTTGTGATCATTGATGGATCGTTGATCATTGACAACATGATGACTTTCATTTCCGGGTAAAGTTTTTTTATTTCCGGAAGTGTGGCATAACCATCCATGATCGGCATTTGAATATCCAATAAGATCACATCGGGACGAATATGCTTTAATAAGTTTAAAAGCTGCATTCCGTTTTCGGCCTCGCCAACCATTTGAATATCCTTGTGACCGGTAAGTGAGGTTCTGACCCCGGTTCTAAATAAATGGTGGTCATCTGCAATAGCTACTTTAATCGGAGTCGCGTCAAA
This sequence comes from Chitinophagaceae bacterium, assembly GCA_036676725.1. GTDB lineage: Bacteria > Bacteroidota > Bacteroidia > Chitinophagales > Chitinophagaceae > Flavisolibacter. Next base: position 4,800 of record JAKFCI010000230.1, on the reverse strand, counting down.
ATTTTTCATAGAGGATTTTTAAAAATCACAGTTGTTTGTCTGATGCAATGTTACTACATAGCTTGTGAAAAGTAAAAGTATTACTACGCAATTTAACTTCGGGAAAATACGATAAAATACGAAAGTCACGCTTTAGTAAAATAATATATACTTAAGCCACCAGCTCTACGCTAACAGTAAAATTACGTATCAATTGAAATTATTTTCCCTTTTAGTTTGATTTCCTGGCTACGATATAAGCCCTTGTATCGCCCATTTGAAACTTTCGTTTGCGTGGCGTAGAGTAAATTTCGCTAAGCGAAAAACCGCTATTTTCTAAGATCTTTTGGAGTTCTGCTACAGTAAAAATATAATCAACACCTTTTATATGCTCTGTTTCGCCATCAGAACGAATTATGATGTGGTCAGATTCTATACGTGTTGGGTTGAAACAATATGAATTATCAACCAGGTATTTATAATTTTCAGCGTAAAACCAATCTTTTTCACGATAGTGCCTGATAGCTATTTCACCCAGCATCCATGTATTGATCAGGAAAATGCCACCCGGTTTTAAATGTTTCGATAAGTTTTTTAAAATTGAAGTTGCTTCTGTTTCATTAAAAAAAGCAAAGCTATTGCCCATACAAATAATGGCATCATAGGTATGCTCTAATTTTAAGTTCAAAACACTGGAATGAACCGTTATGACGTTTAAATTATCGGTTTTCGCGGATTCCTCAATTTCCAAAACATATTCTTTTGAGTTATCTACCGCTGTAACATTAAAGCCTTTTCGGGCCAAAGCAAGCGAATGCCGCCCATAACCGCACATAATATCCAAAACATTCTGACCTTGCTGCAGATCAGTAATTGCTGCAATAAAATCAATCTCTGCTTCGGTTAAACCTGCTGGAACAAGTTTGCGCCAAACATCTTTATAAAAACCACTAAAAAAATTATCGTTGATATTTATAGCTTCCATCAATGAGTATGCAGTTCTTTAATCAATTAATTTATTACGTGTTGCATACATCATTAAGCCAGCTATTGTTTTTGCACCAACCTTCTCTTTCATTTTCTGGCGGATGGTTTCAATGGTGCGGGGGCTTAAGAAAACTACCTGGGAAATTTCTTCTGTTGTTTTGTCTTCTGCAATACACTTTAAGATGCGTAATTCTTTTTCAGAAAACTTTACCGGGTTAGGATAGAACTGCCTCACCGATTTTTTGTGCTGGAGTTTTAGCAGTACTGCCTTATTTACCAGGTCATTAAAATAAAAATTATCATTCATGCAGGTAATAATCGCCTGGTAAATTTCATCAGGATCGGTGGTTTTTGTGAGGTATGCGTTCGCACCCATTTCCATCATCTTGGTGATCATTTCCTGGTCGTCATACATTGTAAGCACAATGATTTTCACCTCTTCATATTCTTTCCGGATTAAGCTAATGGCATTCATACCATCAAGTTCGGGCATGCGCAGGTCCATCAAAAGAACATCGGGTTGTTTGATCTCCAATTTGTGCATGAGATCTTTGCCGTCCTCAGCTTCCCAAAGAATTTTAAGATAATCCCTGTCTTTCAATGCCATTTTAATGCCGTCACGAAAAATCTTATGGTCGTCGGCAATGGCAACTTTAATTTGTTGGGCAGTCATTAGTAAGTTCGGTTTTTATCAATTGAATTTTAATGCCTTAGCTTAAAAGCAAATCTAATTCTTTTTTCTTCTTAAATATAGCGTGTACTGTAATTACAAATTCAAAAAAATTTGGCTTGTTTAGAATCGTAACATCCACAGATGAAAACATCGTATAATTACGGCCGTTAGGCGTAAATTTCTCATTTAAAAATTAGTCAGTTTTCCTCTAGGTGGAGCTTTTGTCTTAACCTAGATTTGTTTCAGAAAGTTGATTGAATTACGAGACGAGCCAACCAAAACTAATGTTATCAACCGTCCAATAAGTTTTTATCCAATTCCTAATGTAAAGATCGAAACGGCAAAATCTTGATCAATCAACTTTTCTTTTTTTGACTTTCCTATTTCTTTAGTACTTATCCCAAACATTTTTTAGACAAATTACTATTTTAACCTTAGTAAAAATACGGTTTTAGATACGTAGATTTACCCTATATTTGTTTGCAGCTATTCCCATTTACAGGCTAAAACCATTGATATCACTATGTTATCAAAAAAAAATAACAACTGATGTTATTTTAACCTGTTGAGAAATAAAATGATTCGGGCAAAATTTGAAGCATAAACCGTTAAAAACTTATTGGATATGACAACGAACAAACGCTTAAGACCAATTGATGACGTTATCAATAATTGGTGGGAACAAGATTAATTAGAAATTATAATTTCTTCTAAAGGTTTTCTATATTTGGGTCAATGGCCAAAACTATAGAAGACCTTTTTGTTTTAATTGCCTTCATTACCGACATAGCGGTGGTTTTGCTATTCTTTATTTATTATAATAGATGCAAAAATCATAAGCCACTTAAAATAATCATTGCATACTGCTTAGTTAGCCTGTTGACAAACTCTTTAATCGAATTCATTTCTTTTGATAATGTTTCTCTTCTCTACTCCTATTTCACTTTAGCCGAATACTTGCTGTTTGCTTCTTACATTTTTACCATTACCTCGTCCAAGAGGTTTAAACGCTTCATGATTATTTGCAGCGGATTATTTTTGTTAGCGCTTATTTATCATACCTATACAACTTCCATTAGAAGTCTTGATTCAGTGCCAATAGGAATAGAAACCATTTTGATCCTCATTTACTCCTTTAATTATTTATACGAGCAAATGAGCGAAATAGATAATACATTCGTTTATAATAAACCGTCATTTTGGATCGTAACCGGGATTATGATCTATTTGGCTGGCTCTTTCTTTATTTATGTATTTGCAAACCAGGTAGAAAAAGCAGTTTTAAACCAGTTTTGGTTTCTTACTAATGTGCTATATGTTGTTAAGAACCTTTTATTTGCCCTGGGTATTTTTATTCATGTTAAACAATCAAATAATCCAACACCACAGAAACTCCGCCCTTATTTAAACTAACTGCAACAAATGTTTTTACTGCAAGCAACAACATCATTTTCTGGGGTTTCCTCAGCCATGTTCCTGGGCACATTGGGCATGCTGGTACTGGTCATAGGGCTGGTCATTTTTATCATATTCCATCAAAGAAAAGTACTGCGTTACCAATTGCAACTGCAACAAATGGAGCATGAGCAACAAAAGGTACTTATTAATGCCTCTGTACGGCTGCAGGAAGAGGAACGCCAGCGTATAGCCGCAGACTTGCATGACGATGCCGGACCTTTATTGGCAACAGCAAGGTTATACCTAAATGAGAACCTGGTGAACCAGGACAAGGCTACACAATTACAATCTATTTTCCAGGCGCGGCAAATATTGGATGATACCATTCAACTGATTCGTAACATCAGCCACAGCTTAATGCCCCCAACATTAAAAAATTTCGGATTAGAATCTGCCATCAATGATGCCACGCAAAAAATTAGTGGCTCCGGAAGTATTAACGCTAGCAGCCGCTTTCATGAATATAAGGATCGTTTAAAACCCGAAAAGGAATTATTGGTTTACCGGATGGTTCAGGAATTGATCAACAATATTTTGAAACATAGTAATGCAAGTTTTATTCATATCACACAAAACATGCATGCAGGTAATTTTATTCTTCGCATACACCATGACGGTCGAGGCATTGTACAAGCTGATTTTGACAAGTTAACCAAAAGCAATATTGGCTTAGGTTTAAAAAATATCAGCAGTCGCCTTAGAGTTGCGCAGGGAAAAATCTTTTTTGAAAAAGATGCTTCGCAAACGTATTACAAGGTTACTATGGAAATTCCCAAAGAGGAAGAAGTCTACGAATCATAAAACTAATAATACCTATTTTTACCGCGATCCAATTGTGTTATGGAAGTAATCAAAGTAGCTATTGCAGACGATCATAAAATTTTTAGAAAGGGGGTAATACTATCACTTAGGCCTTTTACAAATATCAGGTTTGTACAAGAAGCAGATAACGGTGATGACTTGATCAATGGTGTAGTTGCGTCTGAGCCTGATGTTATACTAATGGATTTGCGTATGCCCGGCAAAGATGGTATTGAAGCAACCAAAATAATCAGCAAACAACATCCACACATTCATATAATCGTATTAAGTATGTACGAGGATGAGCGTTTTGTTTTTCACATGATGGAAAATGGCGCTCATGGTTATTTACTAAAAAACGCAGAGCCCCAGGAAATTCGCAAGGCAATTATTGAAGTTCACGAGAAAGGTTATTACTTAAATAGCTTTGTCAATCGCATTTTATTAAAACGTTCGCATGCCAAACAAAAAGTAGCGCCTTCACTTAACAGCGAGATCACTTTAAACCTAAAAGAAAAGGACGTACTGAAGTTTATTTGCATGGAATTTACTGCACAGGAAATTGCTCAAAAAATGGACATCAGTGCACGAACAGTAGAAGCAATTAAAGATCGTTTAATGGAACGTTTTGGCAGTAAGAATACAGCAGGTTTAGTTTTTTTTGCAGTAAAGAACAACCTTGTAGATTAATGATCTCAAAATCTCATTTCAGGCACTTCACCTTCAATAATTAATTTTCCTGCCGTTTTATTTTTAATTTCCTCAACCGATACACCAGGCGCCCTTTCCAGCAATTTAAAACCTTGCGGTGTTACATCAAGTACGGCTAATTCGGTAACTATTTTTTTTACACAACCTACGCCTGTTAATGGCAAAGTGCATGCAGGTAATAATTTCGACTC
>JAKFCI010000229.1:0-10264 GCA_036676725.1 Chitinophagaceae bacterium | reverse complement strand
AAGAGAATTTACGCCGGCATAATATTCCTTATACCATTTATGGTGGCATATCTTTTTACCAACGCAAAGAAATCAAGGATTACATTGCTTACCTGCGATTGATCGTAAATCCTAAAGATGAAGAAGCGCTCAAAAGAATTATCAATTATCCCGTACGTGGCATCGGCAAAACTTCAATGGACCGTGCGGTAATGCATGCAAATGAAAGAGATATTTCAATGTGGGAAGTGCTGGAGAATGCACCTATGTTTGGTTTCAAAGCCGGCATCCTGCAAGCAATTGAAGAATTTGTTTTAATGGTCCGTTCGTTCAAAAGCATGCTGCCGACAAAGAATGCTTACGATATTGCATTTCATGTAGGCAAACAAACATCTTTTGTAAAAGAATTATTTAATGATAAGAGTACTGAAGGTGTACAGCGATATGAAAACGTACAGGAATTACTAAACTCAATCAAAGAATTTACCGAAACGCCTTCCAACGAAGAAAGTGGCGAGGTAGGCGATAAAAGTTTAAGTGCTTACCTGCAACAAATTGTTTTGTTAACGGACTCTGATCAAAAAGATCCGAATGCAGATACAGTTAAACTAATGACAATACATGCCGCTAAAGGGCTTGAGTTCCCCGTGGTTTTTGTTGGTGGTTTGGAAGAAGGTTTGTTCCCCAATGCAATGAGTTTAAATACCCGTGAAGAATTGGAAGAAGAACGACGGTTGTTTTATGTGGCCATTACCCGGGCAAAGGCAAGACTCTATTTAACTTATGCGAATACCCGTTACCGTTTTGGCCAATTGATACAAAGTGATGCCAGCCGTTTTATTTCGGAGATCTCGGAAGAATTTGTAGATAAAAGTTTTGCAGGTGGCGGCGTAAAAAATCAAACATCTTCAGGGTTTGCACAAAGCAATGCCTTCGAACGCATGCGCGGTGGTTTTGGTGGTAGCAAATCAGAAAAACAAGAGAAAAGTTTTGTTTCAACACTTGCCTCTAATCCTAAGCCACGCGAAGTAGCACACACACCTTCGGCTAATTTTATCCCAAGTGATATAACCAAACTTGAAGTGGGTTCAAAAGTGGAGCATCAAAAATTCGGGTTTGGCGAAGTGACCAAATTAGAAGGTTCGGCGCACAATCCAGTTGCAACAATTACTTTCCAACAAAACGGTGAAAAAAAGATCATGCTTAATTATGCAAAACTGATGATTGTGTAGCCAGCTTCTGTGCTACTATTAAAAGGTTGTTGCGTCGCACTCTTGTACTGTGGAATGTAAATTCAAAAGAAATCATTTCGTACGCAAGCTATTTTTCCTTTTGCCGGCAACCGATTTTGAAAGTATTATTAGTATCCAAACAATTAATACCAGCAGCGCAATTGCTACAATAACCGGTATAACAAATGCAAGTAGAGAACCGGTTACGGCAGCTGCATTTTCTGTAGTTGATACGATTGCATTGCCAGATCCAATTGTTGCTTTAGTGCTAAACAAACGCAACAAACCGGTACCAATTTGAATGGTTCCGGCAGTTGAACCGCCTGCAACCAATGCTACACCCCAACGTGTTAATGGTTCCACATCTGCCATGGGCAAAATAGAAAAGGCGAGTACAGTACCGGCTGCAACTGATAGTGGCGCAGCGATCGTATCTAAGATATTATCTACAAACGGAATGTAATAAGCACCAATTTCTGCAACAGCCGCAGTTGCAAAGCAAATGATCGCAGCCCAACTACTTAACCAGGTCATGTCAGCGGGGAGATCAATAATATGATAATGCGCCGCAAGTGCGCCTGCAAGCATCGGAATAAAAACCCTGAAACCGGCACAGGCACTTAAGGCAATGCCCATTGCAATATTTGTGAGCAGGCTGTAATCCATTATCAAATAAAAGTTACACGTTTTTTAATAATGATTAATTGCTAATTCAAATTCTTCTAATTTTTTTTCGCCCTTGTTTCAGCTTTAAAACCACGTGAATGTTAAAAAAAGTTAAGAGCCCCATTAAACCATCCTTATAAAATTTGCTCTATTACTCACGAAACCCTTAATAAATAATTTGAAACTCATGAAAACGATTAAACACACTCTATTAGCAGCCGTTGCAACCTTAGGTGCAACCGTATCTTTTGCACAACTTGGCTTAGGCGTTACCGGTAGTGCCGGCGCATCTGCAACAAAATCTGTAAATGCTGCAACTACTGGTGCCGCTACCCAAGCAGCTACAAAAGCATCTACACAAGCCGTTATTAATTCTAAAGGAGCAGTAACTGCAGCTGGTTCAAAGGCGGCAGAAGTAAAGGCTACAACAGCAACTGCTGCACAAGCAGCCGTAAACAAAGGTGTAGAAACGAGTACCCAGGCAAAAAATGATGCGAAAGCAGCGACAGATGTAAATGCAAAGGCCCGCGTAAATGCCCAAGCCGATGTTCATGCATCTGAAGAAGCAAAAACACATGCAAACGAAAATTCTGCAGTTTTTGGAACTAAAACTGATGCGGAAGTTCAATCAGGTACCGACGTTGATGTTCGTGTAAATGGCAAAAAAGCTATTGACAAAACTGAGGCGAAAGCAGGTAAAGTAGCAGATAAAACAAAAGCAAAATCTGATGCAGCGGTTAATAAAACCGAAAAAGCAAAATTGAGAGCAGAAAGAAAGGCGGCAAAATTAGAAGCTAAAACAAAAGCGGAAGCCCGTGCAAAATCAAAAGCAGCAGTAAATGCTTCTGATAATGCAAAAGAAAATGCAAACGAGAATTCTGCAGTTTTTGGAGCAAAGTCAGAAACATCTGTAAAGCAAGATGTGCATGCAGACAAAAAGAATGTTTCTTCAAAAGGCCAAATCAAATCTGCCAACAAAGTAAAAGCAGGAACAAAAAAAGGATAATCTCCATCTCTTATTAATAGTTAAAAACCACTGCGCTTGCGTGGTGGTTTTTTAATAACCAACCCTTACCCATATGAAACAATATATTTTGGCCTTGATGGTGCTTGTTTTTGCTAATAGCATTGTTGTAGCGCAAAGCGACGATAGCGTTAGAATAAAACCCCAGTTCAAGATCGGACTTAACTACAATAGCGGCTTAAATTATTATGGAAGAACAGACAGTTTAAAAAGTACCGGCTTTTTTCCATTGGCAGAATTTTGGGCAACCCCAAATTTTTATATCAACGCAGCACCCATTTTTGTAAACAACAAAGTACAAACTTTTGAATATGCAGGTACGGTTGCTACAATTGGTTACCAACATCTTTCTCCAAAATGGCTAAGCAATGTGTATGTTTTAAAACCATTTTATAAAGAAAGCAGCGAATTAGTTCAATCCGCATTAAAAGCCCAAACAGGTATTACCGTTTCCAGACTGAATAAAATTTTAAATGCAACAGTTGGTGGCGATGTAAAATTTAGCGACCAGGTAGATTTTGGTGCAACTGCTGGTTTGGATCATATCATTAGGATACAAAATAAAAACAACAGTGTACTGGTTTTTGATCCTTCCTTTATTGCATCTGCAGGCACGCAAAATTTCAGCAATACATACACAAGAAAACAAAGCAATGGTCCACTTTTTCCAGGCACTCCACAACAGGTCACTGAAAGAATAACAGAATTTAATTTGTTATCGCTTGAGGTTTCCATGCCGGTAATTTATGCCAAGGACAAATGGATGTTTTTAATAACACCAGCTTACATTATGCCTAAAAATTTGGTGACAGTTCCAAACCGCCCCGACCTTTCAGAAACGGGTGAAAACATGTTTTATACTTCTTTAGGAATAAAATATACTTTTTAAGATCTAATTATTGCTCATTTTAAACCTAAGGATGGTTTAACCAAGGACCTATTGTCAAGCGAATGTTAAGTGTTGCTGATAGACTCCAACTAATCGTTAGAAAGATTAGCTTTTATGTAAATTTGCCATTCAAACATTGAAAAATGATCAAGACAGGCAATCCCGTTATCAGCATATATACAGAAATGACTCCAAACCCGGAGACCATGAAGTTTGTAGCAAACAAACTTTTATACCCAGGCAAAAGCATCGATTTCCAGGATATAGAAAGTGCCAAGCCATCTCCATTGGCTACCGAACTTTTTGGATTTCCTTTTATTAAAGCAGTATTTATTGCTTCAAATTTCGTTACCATTAGCAAGACTGCCGATACCGATTGGGATGATGTAATTCCATCGATTCGCCAGTTTTTAAAAGAATATTTAGAAGAAGGAAAATTAGTGATCAATGAAGATGAAGTGGCGGTGATGAAACAAGAAAGCAGCAACACTGTTTCCGCCGATGATGATGATGTAGTAAAACGAGTAAAAGAACTTTTAGAGAATTACGTAAAACCTGCAGTTGAAATGGACGGTGGTGCCATACAGTTTAAAAGCTACAACAATGGTGTAGTTAACCTGATGTTACAAGGAAGTTGTAGCGGATGTCCTTCATCTATGATCACTTTGAAAGCGGGTATAGAGGGTATGATGAAACGTATGATACCAGAAGTAAAAGAAGTTGTTGCCGAGGCAGAATAAAAAAAGTATAAAAATTATTTTAAAAGCGGTGTTATGCCGCTTTTTTAATTTCATTCGGCTTGTTTCATTTAACAATTTGCTTTTTGACCAACCAAAACAAAAACATAATTGTTGAAGCATTGTCCTTAATAAAGGTCCGATATGAAACTTACGCTTATCATATTTACCCTTTTTCTTGTTTCCTCATGTGGCATCCAGCATCGCTTTGCTTCAACCAATGAAGCCAAAGCCGACACAAGCTATATTTACTCCTTACCGTATCCATATGGAACATCTCATTTAGTAATACAGGGTTATAATTCCCAGCTATCTCATAAAGGACGCACAAGCCTTGATTTTAAAATGAAAAAAGGTGCACCTATTACTGCTGCACGCAATGGAGTTGTGAGCAGGGTGGTAAAAGAATTTTCAAAAGGCGGTGTAAACAAAAAATATTTAAGGAGCGCCAACCTAATTGTTGTTACGCATAACGATGGATCGAGAGCTATGTATGGGCATTTAAAACAAAATGGTGCTTTGGTTAATGTTGGTGATACAGTAAAAATTGGCCAATTAATTGGCAAAGCAGGAAGCACAGGTTATTCAGCAATGCCGCATCTGCATTTTTCAGTTTTTGCACCACCGGATAAGGGGAGCAAACAAGTGCCCACAAGATTTCGAACCACTAAAGGAATTTTATACCTAAAGCCCGGCAAATGGTACAGGGCGCCATCGCAGTGATTTTTTTCCTGGCGCAAAATTTAGGTTTATATAACTGCCCGATTTTTTGCAATCGTATCTTGTAGCATGTTTCAAAGCTTAGTGGAGCAGTTTGTTAGCGGCATCAAACAAACAACCATACTGGAATACATTGCTGTTTTTACAGGAATAGCATCAGTGTGGTTTTCAAAAAAAGAAAATATTCTTGTCTACCCAATTGGTTTGGTCAACACGATAATTTATGTCTATCTCAGTTTTAAATATCATCTCATTGGCGAAGCAGGTGTAAATTTTTATTATACGGTAATGAGTATTTATGGCTGGATCATTTGGGCGAAAAAAGATGTTCATCATCATCATTTAGTACACATAACCTTCTCCAAAAAAAGAGAATTGATTCAACAGTTTTTATTCTTTACTTTTTTCTATTTCTCCATATATTTTTTATTGGTTTATTTAAAAAAAGCCTTTTACGAAGGCGCAATTCCCTGGGCAGATGCTTTTGCATCGGCAACAGCATTTACCGGCATGTGGCTGATGGCTAAAAAGAAGGTTGAAAGCTGGTGGTGGTGGATCGCTACCAACATAAGCTCAATACCTCTGTATTTTGTAAAAGGTTTGGTTTTTACAAGTGTTTACTATTTTGTTTTGCTGATACTTGCGGCATCCGGATTAATAGAATGGAAACGTAGAGCGATTAAAAAAGAAACCTTATGAAAAAAATTGTCATCATAGGACCAGAAAGCACGGGAAAAAGCACCCTGTGTACACAATTGTCGGAACATTATAAAACTGTCTGGTGCCCTGAGTTTGCACGCGAATACCTAATTGAGCAAGGCACTAGCTATACATATGACGATCTTCAAAAAATTGCTGCCGGGCAACTAGCATTGGAAGATGAATTACTAAAAGCAGCGGAAAATAATTTATACTTTATTGATACCAATATGTATGTAATGAAGGTATGGTGTGAACTGGCTTTTAATAATTGTGAAACTTCCATTTTAAAACAAATCGCAACACGCAAATATGATATGTACCTTTTGTGCGACGTGGATCTACCATGGGTTCAGGATGGATTAAGGGAATACCCGGAATTGGAAATGCGGCAGCGCATATTTAAAATTTATAAGGACCTTCTTATTAACAACCATACAAAATGGGCCATTATATCAGGCGATGCCGACGAACGATTTAAAACAGCAACCACCATCGTGGACAGCATTATTTAAAAAACTAATCAGGTCCGTATTCATTTTTTCTTCTTTCTTTTCTTAGCCGGCTCTGGTTTTGTGCTGATCAATTTTTTAATATCGGGGTTAGCTTCAACGTTACGCATTTGTATGAGTATCCAGGCACTTTTATACGCTACAAATGGCGAAACCGGTTTAACTGTATACTTGACGGGATTTGGCAAACAACCTGCAATCAGTGCTGCTTCTCTGCGGGTTAATTTAATTGCATTTTTATTGAAGTATTTTTTAGATGCTGCCTGAACACCATAAATGCCTTTACCCATTTCAATTACATTGAGGTAAACTTCGAGAATTCTTTTTTTACCCCATATCCATTCGATCATTTTTGTAAAGTAAACCTCCAATCCTTTGCGGATCCAACTACGGCCTTGCCATAAAAAAACATTTTTTGCTACTTGCTGGCTGATGCTACTTGCACCGCGAACCTTTTTTGGTTTTTTCTCATTGTGCTTAATGGCCTTGTCAATACTTATCCAATCAAAACCGCTGTGTGTAGCAAATTTTTGATCTTCCGAAGCGATAACCGCAAGCTTAATGTTGTACGACATTTCATCGTAATCAACATAATCTCTTTTTATGCCTTGCCCACTAAATAAACTGCCTAGCTGGGTAAGTGTAAAAGGTGGATTAACCCACTTTAAAATAATTATATAAAATAGTTGAAAGAGGAAAATGAATAGAAAAATTCTTTTCGTCCACATCCATATCCTGTTACCTGAATTTTTCTTTTTCATTATTGCGTCAACTTATCTCCATAAAATAGCAATCCCCACAATAACGCAATACCAAAACCAATTAGTATGATGCCGTTAAGCCTGTTTATCAATAGAATATTTTTCAGTGTCAATTTTTGACGGATGTTATTTGCCAGCAACACTTTTGCAATATCTGCAACAAAAACTAAAACAAGGGCAATAGAAAAAATTAAAAATCTTTGTTTTAGCGTTTCGTTCGCGAAGGTTGTTGATGTGGCTAACCAAAAACCTATTATCAACGGGTTCAATAAATTCATAAACAACCCCGTAAGTACTAATTGCAAATAATCTCTTTTTCTAAATTTTAATAATTGCTTCCCTTCCTGGTTTAATTGTACTTTTTTAAAAAATAAAAAATATATACCAACAGAAACCAGGAAAATGCTTCCAATAATAGCAACCAGTTCTTTCCGCTCTAAAAGCGTATTAAAAAGTTCTGTAAAAAAATTTGATGCTACAGCCAAAAAAATATCGCTGATAGAAACACCAATTATAAAAGCCAACCCACCTTTAATACCGTTATTAATACTTTGTTTAATAATGGTAAACAAAATTGGCCCAACTGCAATACTTAACAGTAATCCCAGGGTTAACCCTTTTATCAACGCATCACCCATAATTCAATTACTAAAAATAAAAACCTCTTTGTTGTATACAAAGAGGCTCCTAAAATCAAAAATATTTTATGTATAAGAATTTAAAAACTCGTTCCAATCCTGCAACATCTTACCCTTCATAACCCGGGGAAACTTATGCTGGCTGCCAAGTTTTCCTTTTCTTTCCATGAATTTTAAAAACATTTCTTCAGGCAATTTTTGCAAGAAAACTTCTTTTAAAGCACTTCCTCTTTCTACAGCATAATCATCATTTAAGGAGCAAATGTTTTTATCAATTTTATCGCGTAATAAATTTTCGTCAACAGCATCATTGCACGCAACATACCATTTATGCGCAAAATAATTGTTGTGCGGAAAACCAACTACCGTGTATTCTGGTATGGAAATGTTTAATTCTTCGCTTGCCATTTCAACCGCCTTATTCATATTTTCCACACTTAAGTGTTCGCCAACAAGACTGAGGAAATGTTTTGTTCTTCCAGTGATAACAACTTCAGAACGTGCCAAATCAACAAAACGTACCGTATCTCCAATTAAATATCGCCAGGCACCAGCATTAGTGCTCATAAGCAAAGCATAATCCTTTCCTTTTTCTACTTCATGGATCATTAGCGCTTCGGGGTTGTCCACCATTTTTCCCTCTGCATCAAAATTTTTATCGTCGAAAGGAACAAACTCCATAAAAATGTTGTTGTTCAAAATCAACTTCATTCCTTTAGCATATTCCCTGTCCTTGTATCCAATAAAGCCCTCGCTGGAAAGATAATTTTCAATGTAAATAATTGGTTTGCTTAAAAGTTTTTCAAAGCCTTTTTTGTAGGGTTCAAAGGCCACACCGCCATGCACAAAAAAACCGAGGTTAGGCCATATATCATGAATGCTGTCAACCTTGTAATGCTCAACGATCATTTCCATACACATTTGGCACCAGGCCGGCACACCAACAATATATCCAATATCCCAGTCAGGCGCTTTCTCAACTATCTCGTTTAACTTTTCATTCCAGTCCTGGATCTTTGCAATGCGTCCACCGGGTTTGTAAAATGTTTGAAACCAAAAAGGACGGTTCTTAGCAAGTATTCCACTAAGGTCGCCCGAAAACCAGCCCGCTTCCCCCTTTTGCAAATCAGTTGCACCACCTAACATTAAAAAACCCTTTGTTACAGCATTGCGTGGTAAATGATCGTAACTGAGTAAAGAAATTAGTTGACGGATATAATTAACGCGGTTGCTACGCAACATTTCTTTTGTAACCGGTATGTATTTGCTTGCTGCTTCTGAGGTGCCGGAACTAAGCGCATAATATTTGATCTTTCCAGGCCAGGTAACATCCGGCACTCCATCCAATGTTTTTTTCCACCAGCCTTCATAAATTTTATTGTAATCGTGTACAGGAACCAATTGCTGGAAACTCTTGCCTATATGTTTGCTAAACAATATATCATCAAAGCGATACTGCTGCCCAAACTCTGTAAACCTTGCTTTGGTCAATAACTTTTTCAACACCTTTAGCTGTTGCCTACGCCCATCATTTTCTACTAACCGCAAAGCAGCAGAAATTCCTTTAGGTAATTTAAAATCTATGATCCTCGCCATGCCTTATGCTACCATTTTAATTGGTTAAAGTTAAACACTGAACGCCATGCTTTAAGTTATCGGTTGCCAAGGTGCTTGTAATTTTTATAAATGGTTTTGAAATCATCAACAGGTTGGTAATTTTTAGCATACCAGTAATCTAACGTTTTTGCTGCTTCAATATTTAACGAATGCCCATTAATATTCGATCCATGAGGGTTGATAATGCTTTTTCTAAGTTTAGGTAGTCTTGGATTTATTGAACCATATCCCACCCAGGTTTTATTTCCAATCAAAACGTTAATACAATTATGTATAAACCCCTTTACATTTTTTGAAAAAAATAAATAAAGAGGAAATGATATCAAAAAAAATATTGAGAAAAGAACGTCGGTCAATCTTTTCAATCTCCGGTAATGCGCATGTCCCAAATTAAATTGCGTATGCGTAGATAAAACTTCACCGCTTGTACCGCTTGAGTCGCTACCAACAATGCTTCCACTACCAGCCGCATGAAAACGAACCCTAAGTTTGCCCTTGTTGTTTTTTAAAAGCTCAATTAAATATTTATATGATAAGGCTCCGCTGCAAAGAATCAATTCTTTCGCATTCATTAAGTCCGCGGTTTCAAATATGTTTTCGAATGACGCCTGTTTTTCCTCTTTAATAATAATTCGGCCTAATAATTTTCTGTTCCTTTTATTCTCACTTAATAAAAATTTTACTTCATCCATTTCCTTTGCTGAACCGCTAATTAAAATATTAGGCCGCTGATCTCTTTCTTCATGTTGCGCTAACATACCAACACTAAGCATCATCCATCTTAAAATAG
>JAKFCI010000228.1:0-10064 GCA_036676725.1 Chitinophagaceae bacterium | reverse complement strand
AAAAATAGGATGGATGCGGCAATTGATCTTTCAAGAAAGGATTATTTCTATACTTCCCGGCCTTAAGAATTTTATTTAAAAAATTTAAAAGCCTTCCAGTTCAGGAAGGCTTTTTTTATTTGAAAAGCGAATGCCTTTTACCTGGCCAAAAAAGGAGCCATAGTAACTTTTATTTTTTTAAAAACAACTGCAACTAAAAGCATTACACCCAATAATATGGCCACACCAATCTCCTGCTGAACGTTTCTTAAAAAATAAGATAAGATAAGAACGCCTCCATGTACCGTACAAATCAACTTCGAAGTAAAGCTATGGCTCCAGCCATTAGTAGTGAGTAAATGATGAATATGTATTTTATCTGGTGAAAAAGGTGATTTCCCATTCCATATTCGTAGCGAAAAAACTCGAAGCGTATCGAATACAGGAATAAGCACAATGCCTAAAACAAACACAGGTGCGTGTGGAATAATTGCCTGGGCTGCCGATGTATTTATCTGCAATAATTTGATGCATAACACGGAGATTACAAACCCTAGAAGCAAGGAGCCGGTATCACCCATAAAAATTCTGGCAGGATTAAAATTATAATACAAGAAACCCAGTAGGGCACCAGCCAAAGAAAAAGCAATGATAGCGGTATTGGCATCATTACTAATGTTTAAAAATAGTCCAAGTACAAGAAGGCTCATAAAACCTAAACCACCGGCTAATACATCAATTCCATCAATTAAATTAAATGCATTTGTAATGCCCGCAATGGCAATTATGGTAATGGTGTACTGTGCTGCAACAGGAATACCATAAATGCCGAATAACCCATTGAAATCAGTTACTCGAACGCCGCTAAATGAAATAAGGGCAGCAACCGCTAATTGCAACACAAATTTGTTGCTGACCGATATATTATGCAGGTCATCTAAAATGCCCAGTCCAAACAATACAACAACTGAAAAGAAAAATGATATGGTAAAAAAGTCACGGGTAAACTCGTACCATAACATGCAAGCAACCACCATTCCAATGCAAACTGCAACACCACCCATTGTAGGTACTGGTATTGTATGTTCTTTTCTTAAATCCGGAACATCATAAAGTTTAAACCTGGTAATTATTTTAATCAGGAAAGGCATTACAAGCATGGCAACAACAAAAGCTGTTACAAAACTTAATATACCCACTTTAAACTGTCCGAATTGCAAAGAAATTTGGAGTAATGATGATCCAATCATTGTGAGGACTTTTCAAATTAAGGTGAGGAATATAGTAATAAAACTACAGTTTCAAAGAGTAGTATATCAAAATCTTTTAATTGCATTTAAAATATAAAGGGAATCAATATCTTAAGTATATACAATTAATAAAGATCAATCTTTCTAAAGTTGTACTGCATAACTTCAAAACTTAATTTTACTTAAACAAACTATCATCAGGATTTCTGAAAATATACTGGCCCATCCCATTGAATACCTAAAAGGAGTAGGACCACAGCGTGCTGACCTTTTAAAAAAAGAATTGGCCATTTTTACATTCAATGACCTTTTGCACCATTTCCCCTACAGGCATATTGACAAGACAAAAATTTTAAAAATAAGCGATTTAAGCCATGCTGTTGAATTCGGCCAGGTACAAGGCATAATTGCGTATAAAGAAGTTATTGGAGAAAAGAACGCCAAACGATTGGTTGCCTATTTACGCGATGAAACAGGCATTGTTGAATTAACCTGGTTTAAAGGTATTTCCTGGATGGAGAAAATATTAAAAGAAGGAGAAGCTTATATCGCATTTGGCAGGGTAAGTTTTTTTTCAGGTAATCCTCAGATCGTTCATCCGGAAGTTGAATTAAAAGTGGATACAGAAGGCGGCGCAAAGGCAATTTTAGAGCCCGTTTATTCTACTACAGAAAAATTAAAAGCCAGGGGTTTGGGCGGCCGGCAAATTGGAAAATTAGTGTATACTTTATTGGGTCTTCTTTCTCAAAATGAAATACCGGAAAACCTGCCGCAGCAAATTATTGATCGTACAAAAGTTATAGATAGACTTACGGCTTATTATCATATTCATTTCCCAAAGAATCTGCAACAATATAACAACGCACTGCGCCGCTTAAAATTCGAAGAGTTATTTGTTTCTCAATTACGGTTAGCGTTAATCAGGTCGGAGCGGCATCGTTTATCAAAAGGCGTTGTGTTTAATAAAGTAGGCGATTTGTTTAATTCTTTTTATAAAGATCATTTGCCATTTGAACTGACTGGTGCCCAAAAAAGAGTAGTAAAAGAAATCAGGGTTGATACTGCTTCAGGGCATCAAATGAATCGTTTGTTGCAAGGTGATGTAGGCAGTGGTAAAACCATTGTCGCACTTTTAGCCATGTTGCTTGCTATTGATAATGGCTTTCAATGTTGCTTAATGGCACCAACAGAAATATTATCACAACAACATTTTCAATCAATTAACGAACTATTAAAAGACTTGCCTGTTACAATTAAGTTGCTTACGGGTTCAACCAAAACTGCTGAAAGAAAAAAGCTTTTATTGGCGTTAAGTGAAGGAAGCATTGATATTTTAATTGGAACACATGCCCTAATTGAAGAAGTGGTACAATTTAAAAACCTGGGTTTAGCAATTGTAGATGAACAACACAGGTTTGGCGTAGCGCAACGTGCAAGACTTTGGAAAAAAGCAGTTATACCACCACATGTACTGGTGATGACGGCTACCCCCATTCCTCGTACGCTTGCTATGACTGCTTATGGCGATCTTGATTACAGCGTAATGGATGAATTGCCGCCAGGAAGAAAACCCATAACAACGGTTCACCGGTACGATACACAAAGAACAAGGGTAATGGATTTTATTAAAGAAGAAATTACCCTGGGTAGGCAGGTCTATATCATTTTTCCTTTAATAGAAGAAAGTGATAAACTGGATCACGAAAACCTGATGCAAGGTTACGAAAATGTAAAGGCCTTTTTTCCCGAACCAAAGTATTGGATCAGTATGGTGCACGGGCGGCAAACACCCGATGTAAAGGGAGCCAATATGCAACGCTTTGTAAAAGGCGATACGCAAATTATGGTAAGTACAACGGTTATTGAAGTTGGGGTAAATGTGCCGAATGCTTCAGTAATGATCATTGAAAGTGCCGAAAAATTTGGTCTTTCCCAAATGCACCAATTAAGGGGGAGGGTAGGAAGAGGTGCAGAAAAAAGTTATTGCATTTTAATGACTTCATCAAAAATTGGTGCTGATGCAAAACAAAGAATTAAGATCATAACGGGAACGGGCAATGGTTTTGAGGTAGCAGAAAAAGACCTGGAACTGCGTGGGCCCGGAGAAATTGAAGGAACGCGGCAAAGCGGCGCACTGGCCTTGCGTTTGGCTGATTTGGTGAAGGATAAAATAATGTTGGAAGCAGCTCGTTTATATGCGGAAGAGTTAATTGAAAAAGATCCGTACCTGGAATTGCCGGACAATTTGAATCTTAAATATTACCTGATGTCGTTGAAAGGAAAAACTCCATGGAGTAAAATATCTTAACAATTGATTGCACAACAATTGTCGTATTTATTAGTTAATTTCAGAAGACAGTTGAAAATTAAAAATTCCATATTTTTTCTCCTTGCCCTCCTTGCTACCATAACTGTTTTCGGACAGAATTATAGCACCATTGAATTCATTGAAAACAAGGGACAATGGGACAAGAAGGTTCAATTTACCGGGGCCGTTCCCGGGGGTGCATTTTTTATTCATCAAGCTGGATTTACAGTATTACAACATAATCCGCAAGATTGGCAACAGGTGCAGGAAAGTATACATGGACATGAGGAAGGAAAAGAAAATGCCAGGAAGAAAGCAATTACACTGCGTTCTCACGCTTACAACGTTCAATTTATTGGAGGAGCTGCAAATCCAAAAATTGTTGCTGACAAACCTTTAGCAACACAAACAAATTATTTTATTGGTAACGACCCATCAAAATGGGCAAGTAATTGTAAAACCTACCAGGGAATTACCGTCCAGGAAATATATCCAAATATAGATTTAAGGTATTATTCCAGTAATGGTCAAATGAAATATGACCTTATTGTAAAGCCTGGTGCAGACCCATCAAAAATTGCATTAAAATATGATGGTGCCGATAAGCTTGATATTAAGAATAATCAATTGGTGGTCAAAACCTCAATTGGAGAGGTAAAAGAACTCTCTCCATATACTTATCAATACAATGGAAAAGGTAAAAAGGAAATTACCACGAGGTATAAAATTGATGGCAACATTGTTCGTTTTGAAGTTGGCAAATATGATAAAACTACCATCCTTACGATAGATCCAACTTTCATTTTTGCTTCATATTCTGGTAGTACAGCAAGTAATTGGGGTTTCACAGCCACGTATGGACCGGACGGCAGTTTGTTTGGCGGAGGAATAGTATTTGGAACTGGCTTCCCAGTATCTACGGGAGCTTTCCAGGAAACTTTTGGTGGTGGTATACAAGATGGATATAGAGGTGGCGGGTATGACATTGGAATAATTAAATTATCACCCGACGGAAGCAACCGCCTTTTTGCAACCTATATCGGCGGTAAAGTTGGAAATGAACAACCACATAGTTTAATTGTAGACCAACAAGGAAATTTAATTTTAGCTGGAAGATCAAACTCAACAGATTATCCAACAACAGGTAATGGTTTAATTGGTACAGGCGGTGGTTTTGATATTGTTGTAACAAAATTTAATGCTACCGGATCTGCTCTTAGTGGTTCTAAAAGAATTGGTGGGAACAAAGATGATGGTGTAAACATTAAACCCCAGCATGATGGTCCGCAAACTTTGCAGCAAAATTATGGAGACGCCGGTAGGAGTGAAGTGATCATTGATGGTGGAGGAAATATTTATGTCGCTTCCTGTACACAATCGGATAATTTTCCAATTGTTGGTGGTTTTCAAACAACATACGGTGGTGGCGCACAAGATGGTGCTCTTTTGAAATTGCCTGCCGATGTATCTGGGCTGACTTTTAGTTCTTTTCATGGCGGCACGGGTGATGATGCCGCTTATGTGCTTTCATTACATCCTTCAAACGCAAATATTTATGTTGCCGGTGGAACTACTAGCCCAAGTTTGCAAGGTGCCGGCGGCGCTTCACTTTATGGTTCAAACCAGGGTGGCGTTGATGGTTATGTTTCAATAATTAGTAACAATGGTAGTTCAGTAATCAAAACAACATTTTTAGGTACTGGCAATACGGACCAGGTTTACGGTGTCCAATTTGACAGGGCAGGTTATCCTTATGTTATGGGGCAAACCCGTGGCGATTGGCCGGTAATTAATGCAGCCTGGAGTCAGCCCGGCGCAAAGCAATTTATTTCGAAACTAGAACCTGACCTTTCAGCATTTGTTTATTCTACAAGATTTGGTACAAATAATCCCGTTCCTAATATTTCTCCCGTGGCTTTCCTTGTCGATCGATGCGAGAATGTTTATGTTTCTGGTTGGGGTGGTACAGTTGCCAATGGTTATCAATCAGCAGGTACGCTTGGTTTGCCTATGATGAATAGTTTAGGATTAGCTAGTCCAGATGGAAAAGACTTTTACTTTTTTGTTTTGCAACGCAATGCAACGGCGCAACTATACGGAGATATTTTTGGGCAAAACGGTGGATTGCCCGACCACGTAGATGGAGGAACCAGTCGTTTTGATGCTAATGGCGTTATTTACCAGGCCATTTGTGCCAATTGTAACGGAGGTCCCGGTATGTTTGCACAAGGTTCCTGGTCTCCCACTAATGGCGCAGCACCGTCAGGTTGTAATTTAGGCATGGTTAAAATAGCATTGGACCTGGCAGGCACAGCTGCCGGAATTCAACCTTCCATCAATGGTGTTCCAAACGATTCTTCCGGTTGTGTTCCATTGACTGTTGACTTTAGGGATACTTTGCTCAACGCCGTTTCCTACGAATGGGATTTTACCGGTGATGGTGTTACTGATGGAATCACCACGAAGCCGGATACTTCGTATACCTATAATTCAATTGGTAGTTACCGTGTACGTTTGATTGCAGTCGATTCATCTACTTGTAATATTCGGGATACCTCTTTTGTTACGATTCATGTTGGCGATTTGCAGGCCTTACCTGCGTTTACCGCAAATAAATTATTGCCTTGCGAGGCATTGAAATATGA
The DNA here is from genome assembly GCA_036676725.1 of Chitinophagaceae bacterium. Classification (GTDB taxonomy): domain Bacteria; phylum Bacteroidota; class Bacteroidia; order Chitinophagales; family Chitinophagaceae; genus Flavisolibacter. Next base: position 3,882 of record JAKFCI010000228.1, on the reverse strand, counting down.
ATTTGTAAATACTTCTGTTCAGCCGCCAGGTCGGCCTTTTACAGACACATCTTTTGTATGGGATTTTGGTGACGGAAGTGCCCCAGTTCGTTCTGGATTAGCAAAGCAAACGCATGCTTATCCTTCTCCCGGTTCTTATAAAATAAGGTTGTCGCTTGTTGACACCGGTTATTGTAATGCGCCAGATTTTTTTGAAATGACCATCAACGTTGCTGCTTTTGTAAAAGCTAAGTTTACAGCACCTCCTGGTGGATGTACACCACATACAGCGGTCTTTGTAAATGAATCAGATGGAGGACAACAATTCTTTTGGGATTTTGGTGATGGCAATGCCGTTTCAACAGACCCAAATCCGCAACATACCTATTCTGTAAATACAACAACCACTTTTACTGTAAGATTAAGAGTGATTGATTCAGCCACCTGTAACATTGTTGATTCAATTTCTTCAACAATTATAGTTTTTGGTACACCTACAGCAAATTTTACAGTTGCCCCACAACCTCCACCTGTCAACACAGAAATCACATTTACCAATCTTTCTTCCCCTGATGCGGTAAGGTTTAAGTGGCTTTTTGGTGATGGCGATTCTTTACTAACCACGAGTAGAAATCCAATAACCCATGAATACAATGCAACTAATACTTTTAATGCACAATTAATTGCTTACAACGCAACTAATTGCCCGGATACCTTTTCACTAGCCGTACGTGCCATAGTAGAACCCGCTCTAGATGTACCAAATGCGTTTACACCTAATAGCAATGACGAAAATAGCGTTGTGTTTGCACGTGGTTACGCTATTGGAAAATTGAAATTTATTATCTGGAACCGTTGGGGACAAAAAGTTTTTGAAACCGAAGACAGGAAAATAGGTTGGAATGGAAAATACAAGGGTGTATTACAACCAATGGATGTTTATGCATATACAATTGAAGTTGAATTTACAGATGGAACTAAAGCGAGCAAAAAAGGTGATATAACCTTAATTAGATAAAAGGAGGCGAACCATGAAACAGAGATTTTTACATAGTTTTCTCACTGCCTGCAGTATTTTACTTTTAATATCTGTACATGGACAGGATCTCCATTTTTCGCAATTCATGAATTCTCCCCTTACAACAAATCCTGCAAACACGGGATTTATACCAGATGGAGATTACCGCCTTGGCATTAATTACCGCGATCAATGGTCATCGATTATGACAGTTCCTTACAAAACGATGAGTGCATATGGCGATGTACAATTATTGAAAGATCGTTTTGAAAATGGTTGGTTGGGTGTTGGTGGAGTTGTTTTAAAAGATGTGGCAGGGAGTGGAAATCTTACGTCTACGAAATTATATGGTTCCGTCGCCTATCACCAGATGCTTGGTTATTCAAGTTTATTAAGCCTGGGGTTTAATGTTGGTTATGCCAATAAACAAATCAATACTTCTAACCTAAAATTTCCCGACCAATTTGATGGAAAGTTTTTTGATAATAAACTTCCAACAAGCGTAGCGCTTACACGCAACAACATTGGATATTTAGATATGCAGGTTGGAATGAACTATGCTTATTTTCCTACTGATAAAGTATACGTAAATGCTGGTTTTTCAGCACATCATGTAAATCGGCCAAAAGAAACTTTTTTTGAAGCCGAAAATGTTGATAACCGAATTCCCATGCGCTTTATTGGTTTTTTAAACGCAAGTTTAATGCTCAACGAACAATGGATCATCAACCCAAATGCGTATGTATCAACACAAGCAAAGGCTATGGAAATAGTTGCCGGCGCCAATGCCCATTACAATTTATCGGGCGATGGAGAATCGATACTGATCGGCGGTTTATATTATCGGTATAAAGATGCCCTAATACCAATGGTCGGCTTGGGATTTAAAAGTTTTACTTTCTCATTTACTTACGATGCCACGATGTCTTCTTTAAAAGATTACAATGGAACTCGTGGCGCATTTGAATTTTCTTTAGTTAAACAAGGGTTATTTAATCAATACCAGGGCAACCGTAAGCAGTCGTTTTGCCCTACTTTCAAAAATCTCTAACCGGTTGTGGTTACAATGAAATTATTTTAGCCGATTTTTACAGCGGAATAATAACATTATCTCATGATAGAGGCTCCGCAAACTTTTCCTGGTTTGGAACAACTTGAAGCTTTTAAAGCAATTGTTGGTGACCAATACGTTTTTGTAGATGAAGAATCCCTGCATCACTATGCGCATGATGAAACAGAAGACCTTCATTTTCTGCCTGATGTAATTATTAAACCACGGACGGCCGAGGAAATCAGCGCCATATTAAAGATTTGCAATCAATATAAAATTCCGGTAACGCCACGTGGAGGTGGCACAGGCCTTAGTGGTGGCGCTCTGCCTTATTTAGGCGGGGTTTTATTGTCAATTGAAAGATTAAATACAATAATAAATATAGACGAGCGCAACCTTCAGGTAACCGTAGAAGCGGGTGTAATCACAGAAGTATTACAAACAACGCTTAAAGAATTGGGTCTTTTTTATCCTCCTGACCCAAGCAGCCGCGGCACTTGTTTAATAGGCGGGAACATAGCTGAAAATAGCGGCGGACCAAAGGCGGTTAAATATGGCGTTGTAAAAGATTATGTTTTAAATCTGCAAGTAGTTTTACCTACTGGTGAAATTATTTGGACAGGTGCAAATGTTTTAAAAAATGCCACAGGTTATAATCTTACCCAATTAATTGTGGGCAGCGAAGGAACACTAGGGATTGTAACCAAAATCGTTTTAAAGTTATTGCCACATCCCAAGCATGATTTGTTAATGCTGGTGCCATTTAAATCTGCAGAAAATGCATGCGCCGCAGTTAGTGCCATTTTTATGGCTGGTTATACGCCAAGTGCCATGGAATTTATGGAAAGAGATGCACTTGAGTGGGTAATGCGCTTTGTTGATAATAGCATTGTTGCCATTGAAGAGGATATTAAAGCACACTTGCTGATTGAAGTTGATGGAAACGATATGGACGTTTTGATGAAAGAAATGGAAGGCATTAGCGAAGTGGTTATGGCATTTGATTGTGGTGAAATTTTATTTGCGGATGACCAACAACAAAAAGCTGAATTGTGGAAGCTGAGACGTCGGGTAGGCGAGGCAGTTAAATCTCATTCTATTTATAAAGAAGAAGACACAGTTGTACCTCGTGCAGAATTACCCGTATTATTGAAAGGCGTAAAAGAAATTGGAAAAAAATATGGATTTCATTCCGTTTGCTACGGGCATGCGGGAGACGGAAATTTGCATGTCAACATCATAAAAGGTGATCTTTCTGATGAGGATTGGAACGGGTCTTTAAAAAAGGGCATTCGCGAAATTTTTTTATTGGTAAAAAAGCTTGGTGGAACAATAAGTGGCGAGCATGGTATAGGCCTTGTGCAAAAAGAATACATGGACATTATTTTTGAAGAAAAAGAATTGGATTTGATGAGGCAGATCAAAAAGGTTTTTGATCCAAACGGAATACTGAATAAAGGCAAAATTTTCGATTCGGAATAATCACACTTCAGAAAAAAAACTAATTCTTGTAAACAGCTTAATGGCTAAAAATTTTGTCTTGAATTTGAACCTTGAAAACATGAAGAAATTTCTATTATTTAACCTCGTTTTTATTTTATCACTTGCTGTTTACGCACAGGAAGTAGAAGAAGTTAAGCAGAAAAAGGGTTTTCAAAAAGAAAACTTATTTGTTGGCGGCAACTTTGGGCTAACGTTAGGCGACTATACATTGATCAATATTTCACCCCAGGTTGGTTATCGTTTCAGTAAACTTTTTGCTGCAGGTATAGGGCTTAATGGTCAGTATGTAAGCTATAAACAAAGAGACCAGTTTGACAATCCTTATCGCAAG
>JAKFCI010000227.1:0-2826 GCA_036676725.1 Chitinophagaceae bacterium | reverse complement strand
ATTTATTCTTTTATTGCAGTGTGATTGAAAAAACAAAGTACAAAATTACGCTACCAGGTATGTTATTCAAATGATCAGTAAGCACAAATGCGGAATGTTTGTTCCTCTTCCGGTATACATTGAATCGCTTTCAACTTGAACATTTCACTACCTGTAAATATTAAAAATTTCTATGCGCCTCCTCTCTTTTTTGGTACCAAGGGATAAGCCTATCTTAGTGCCGGTTGCATTTCACAACGCTGCAGCCAGCTCACTCATCCATTCAATTCTTAATAACCGTGTTTCGGTATTGGATGTAGGAGAAAACCTTAAATCATTCCTGAAATAAAACCTGTTGATGAATTACCTGAAATTCTTTTTTCTTTTTGTGATCACTGGATTTACCCTTGTGAGCTTTGCGCAAAAAGCTGCGGTAAAAACATTCCCGGCAGCGGAAGCCAGTTTCAAAGAATACAAAGCGCTGTATGTCCTCAACGAATCGGGTGACAAAAAAATAAGAGCTGTATTACGGAACATAAACAATGCACTGAAAGACCCACGTTTAATAGGAAAACTTCAGGTGGAATTAATAGCCTTTGGTGACGGTGTAGAACTCTATAAAAAAGCCAATGGTTATGATACGCTGCTGACAGCCCTGCAAAATAAAGGTGTGCTTTTGGTACAATGTGAAAACACTGTGCAGGAACGAAAGATCAGCAAGACAGAATTGTGGCCTTTCCTAACTTATGTACCAAGTGGCAATGGAGAAATTATCCTTCGTCATTACGAGGGTTGGGCTATCGTGCATCCCTAACCAGTAAAAAGTTTTTTATGAACTATGCAATCAACAAACGAGTCAACAAAAGTTGCCTATAACCCATAAGCAACAAGTCTGTCTTTATAATTTTCCAGGTTTTTCCTAACGAATTTATTTTGTGCTTATTCAATTTTCAAAGAATAGTATCAACAAGTCGTTGTTATTTAGACACTGTTCTTCTTTTAAAATCAAAAAAGCCAATGATAAGAAACAAGAGCGCATATCCCAAAGAAATCCAGGACACCTGGGTAAGCTCTGATTTCAATTGGGTGGATACCGGAAAAGCGGGGAAACTATAAGGAAAATAAAAAACCAGGTCTGACTTGTATTGCACGGCCATGATGGTACCTGTGAGCCATAAAGCAAAACCAATTCCAATTGGAACAATAAAATTTCTGGATCGCAGTCCCATCCAGAATTGTATCGAACAAACAGCAAGCACCAGGATATAAGCATTAGCCGCATTTATTAATATTGTGCTTACATCCAGTGGATGATTAAATAAATTCAAACCTGGTTTTATAAAGTTTACGACTACAATAGTCAAAAACATGAATAAATGAGTAGCAATAAGAAAAACCAGCATTAATAAATGCACGTTCATAAATTTTGCTAAAAACACGTTGGCCTTTGTTTGTGGAGATGTGAATACCTGTTTCCATGTATTATTCCTGTACTCGATCTGTGGCAGCAGTGTGCAGATTAGTATGACAAACAAGGGAAATAAGGCCACACTATTCATTTCAGAAAGCATTTTAAAAAGAGCGTTGAGCGGGTCCTTCTCTGACGCATCAATTTCATCTTCATCTAGTAAAACATTCAACAGGTATATGACCGGGCCAACAGCAGCACCAATCAGCGTAAGATAAAAAGATGCTGTTCCTGTTGTTTTTAAAAACTCAGACCGAAGTGATGTAACTATGTTCATTATTGTGCAGTTGTCATGTCAATAAATAATTGTTCAAGATCATTCCCCTTAGGTTGCAAAAGATATACGTCGAGATTATTTTGAGTAAGTTTTCTTTGAATAGCCGCTACATGCTTTTGATCGTGTAAGGAAACCGAAAATCCCTGCCCATCACCTTCCGGATCGTACTCCTGCAATAACTGCATAGCCGTGTCATTATCTGAAGTATTGATCAATAACCTGGAGCCCTTTTGCTGGAATACATGCAACTCAGGCAACGTACCTTGAAAAAGCATTTTTCCCTTAAATATGATTCCTATATGACTAACGATTTTTTCTACCTCCGCCAGCAAGTGACTGGAGATGAGAATAGTCATTCCATGGGTTTTGTTTAGTGTTTTGATTAATTCGCGAAGCTCAATGATACCTGCCGGGTCCAATCCATTTGCCGGTTCATCCAATATCAACAATTCCGGATTTGGCAAAAGGGCTAGCGCAATAGCCAGTCGTTGCTTCATCCCCAATGAAAACTTTTTTACGGTTTTTTTACCTGTGTCTTCTAATCCAACAATTTTTAAAACTTCAGCTATTCTTTCTTTTGGTGCTCCGTAAACTTCTCTGTAAACATCCAGGTTTTTTTTGGCTGTCAAATGCCCGTATAAGGAAGGCGTTTCAATCAATGACCCTATCTTTTTTAAAATATTGATCCTGTTTGCATGCAGGTGCTCACCAAATATTTCAATATCTCCTTTTTGATTATTCAAAAGGCCCAATAACAAGCTCAGTGTGGTTGTTTTACCGGAACCATTCGGGCCAAGAAAGCCGTAAACGCTTCCCCTTTCTACATTCAGGTCTAAGTCAAACAACGTTTGCACGTCTTTTGAATAGTGATAGGAAAGCCCTTTAGTTTTTATTATTGAGGAATTATTCATCGATAAAATTTAAATAGGTACGGCCTCAGGATATTTTGTCCAATTATATTTTGAATGCTAATCCCCGGTTCGTGTCCTCACGAAACAAATTAATAAATTTAAATTGCTACTTTACCTCTATTACATAAAAGGCTAGTGATTGAATGATCACCTCTTTAAAAAGATGTTTGTGTAATAGCTTTTGAATTATT
>JAKFCI010000226.1:0-4345 GCA_036676725.1 Chitinophagaceae bacterium | reverse complement strand
TGAATTAACCGTACCTGCTATTGAAAAATTGCGTAATACTTTGGCGCAAAAAAGCAAACAGTTCATGCACGTGGTGAAGATTGGAAGAACGCATTTTATGGACGCGACTCCACTAACTGTCGGCCAGGAATTTAGTGGTTATGTTTCTCAACTTAATCATGGATTGAAAGCAATAAAAAATACATTACCACACTTAGCGGAACTAGCTTTAGGCGGAACCGCTGTAGGCACGGGCATTAACACACCCGAAGGTTATTCGGAAAATGTTGCCAAGCATATTGCTGCACTAACTGGATTACCTTTTATTACAGCAGAAAACAAATTTGAAGCACTTGCAGCACATGATGCAATTGTTGAAGCACATGGCGCACTAAAAACGGTTGCAGTTAGTTTAATGAAAATTGCAAACGACATTCGCATACTTTCTTCTGGCCCCCGTTCCGGCATCGGTGAATTATTTATACCGGATAACGAACCAGGTTCTTCTATTATGCCGGGCAAGGTAAACCCAACGCAATGCGAAGCACTAACCATGATTGCGGCGCAGGTTATGGGCAATGATGTTGCGATAAGCGTGGGTGGTTCTATGGGACATTTTGAATTAAATGTTTTTAAACCAATGATGATCTTTAACTTTTTACACAGCGCTCGTTTGTTAGGAGATGGGTGTATTAGCTTTAATGATAAATGTGCAGTAGGTATTGAGCCGATTGAAGCAAATATTAAAAAGCATGTTGATAATTCTTTAATGTTGGTAACAGCTTTAAACACCCACATTGGTTATTATAAAGCAGCTGAAATTGCCCAAAAAGCACATAAGGAGGGAACGACTTTAAAAGAAATGGCCGTTCAATTGGGTTATTTAACGCCAGAAGAATTTGACGCCTGGGTTGATCCGGCCAAGATGGTTGGAAAGCTTAATTGATGGTAATAAATTCTATCATTTTTAAAGAAGCTTAAGGCTTCTTTTTTTATGCATTTGCATAAAACAAAGTTTTGAACTAATTTAACACTGCCCGATATATAAAATCGATCTAACCGTATTCTAACCCTTATGAAAACTCAATCACCTGTAATGGCCGATGCGCCTACAACTACATTAAAAATTGTGCATTCTTATTTGCTTCAAACACCAGTTGAAGAACAAGTATTGTATCGAAATCTTGGCGTCAATTTCCCAAGAGTTAATCCCTTTAAAAGTTTATTTGTAATACACCCCTCAATGGCCGATACAAATAATTGGGATAATAATTGGTTTAATAATTACGAATAGATTAATTGCAAACTTACATGGTGTGTGCCCTGTCTGAAACCTCTGTGTTGGTTTCCACGGTTGGGTGTTCTTCCTCTTCGTGCTTATGAAGAAAACGTTTTTGAAACAATAGCAATGTGATAACGCCAACAGAAATTGCTGCATCAGCAACATTAAAAATCGGGCTAAAAAAAATAAAATCTTTGCCGCCAACAAATGGCATCCATGAAGGATAAGTTGATTCTATAATTGGGAAATACAACATATCAACTACATGCCCGTGTAAAAAACCTGCATATCCTTTTTCGGGAAACATGGTAGCAACGGTATTATAATCAGTTTCAGAAAAGATGATTCCATAGAACATACTATCTATTAAATTGCCCAATGCGCCGGCATAGATCAATGAAGCGCAAACGATAAAACCCCTGGAATAATTTTGTTTTACCACCCTTGCTAAATACCAGGTTCCAAAAATTACGGCTGCCAGTCTAAATAAGGTTAATAACATTTTACCCCACTCGCCTCCAAACTTCCAACCCCAGGCCATGCCTTCGTTTTCTATAAAATACAACTGAGCCCATGATTGACCAGCAATGTCCATTATAGGTCCAAAGTGAAAAGTTGTTTTGATCCAGATCTTTAATACCTGGTCAACAATGATAACAAGTAAAATTATAGCGGCTGCTGAACGAAGTTTCACACGTAAAAATTAAAAGTTGGATGGTGGAATTGCAGATGAACGGAGCGTCGCAAGAAAGCTTCATAGCAAAGCAAACGCTTGTTCAAACAAATAACACCTTGAAAAAAATATAGAAACAAAGATAAGGTTTGGCCACATGCGCAAATGAGAGAACATGTTAAGACTATTCCTGGAAATAAACTCTTTTCACCCGTCCGGAAATGGACGTCATGATTTCGTAAGGAATGGTATTGGACCAGGCAGCCAATTGTTGTACTGGAATTTGCTCGCCAAAAACAATCACTTCATCTCCTTCCTTAACCCCGGGAATGCCCGTCACATCTATCATTGTCATATCCATGCACACAGTGCCTACAACCGGAACAACATGGCCATTGACCCACATTTTACCAATGCCATTGCCAAAATTTCTTGAATAACCATCGGCATACCCAATACGTACCGTTGCAATTGTAGCATCGGCATTTACTTTTCCACGCCGGTTATAACTTACTGTTTCGCCTTTGTGCAATTTTTTTATTTGTGCAATGGTGGTTCTTAAACTTGCCACGGGTTGTAAGGCTAATTTATTTGTAGCTACCTCTATTCCATACAAACCAATTCCTAAACGCACCATGTCCATTTGTAAATTTGGATGCCGGATTATGGCAGCAGAATTAGCAATGTGTTTTAAAAATGAATAAGATAAAACGCTTTCAATTTGTTTGCATGCTTGCTCCAAAATTGTTGCCTGCAAATTTGTAAATGCGTCTTCATTTGGGTCTTCGCTGGCAGCCAAATGGCTAAAAACAGATTCAATTTTTATAAAAGAAGATTCCTGTAAATGAACAGTCAAATCTGGAATTTCCTGGGAAGAAAAACCAAGGCGGTTCATACCGGTTTCTATTTCAAGATGCACAGGAAAATTTGTAAGCCCTTGTTCTTTTATAAAAGTTTCAAATTGATGAAGCAATGAAAAAGAGAAGATGACAGGTTGCAGGTTGTAATCTATTAAAGCGTTAAAAGATGATTCATCTGTATTCAATAACATTATAGGTATACTGATACCCATTTTCCGGAGTTCAATACCTTCGTCAGCATAAGCTACACCCAAATAATCTACATTGTTAAATTGTAAGATGGCCGCAATTTCTGCGCCCCCACTACCGTACGCAAAAGCCTTTACCATAGCCATGATACGAGTACCAGGCAACAAAGCTTTTTGAAATTGTTTAAGGTTATGTGCAATAGCATTCAAGTTCACTTCCAGTACTGTTTGATGAACTTTTGCATCAAGCAAGCTTACTATTCTTTCAAAGCCAAATTGCCTTGCACCTTTAATCAGGACGGTTGCATTTGAAAAAAAAGAGGTTCTAAAATTTTGAATAAATTCTTCCGTGTTTTTATAATACTGCATCTCTAAACTTGCCGGTAAAAAAAGCGGTAAATAAGCTTCGCTTTTTGCACCAACTGCTATAAGCTTTTGAATTTTATTATTTTTTAAAGCATCAGCAATTGCTTTGTAAAGTTCCTTATCCTCTTTGCCAGTTTCGGCAAAATCTGATAGTACGGCAATATTTTGTTGACCGGTTTGTTGTTGGGTTAAAAAATGCAAGGCAATATTTAAAGAAGTAAGATCGGCACTGTAACTATCATTAATTATTGTGCAATGATTGATTCCTTTTTTTAATTGGAGCCGCATATCAATGGCATGCAGGCTGGAAATTCTTTCTTGAATTGTTTTTTTATTATACCCTAAATTAAAAAGAACCGAGATACAGGTAATGCAGTTTTCTATTGATGCTTCATCGGTAAAAGGAACAGTAAACGAAACATCTTCGCTGGCATATTTTACATTGATTAAAGACTGGCTAATTTCCTTGCTCGTATTTACAATTTGTATTTTGTTTGCAACATCACTTCCCCAGGTAAATCTTTTTTCTGCATCAATATTTGTAAGAAGTGGACCTGGGCCTATTACAATATCCGCATCTTTAAATAATATAAGTTTCTCTTCAAGCTTTTGCGTTTGCGATTCAAAGCCTTCGCTATGAGCCTCTCCAATATTTGTTAGTACGCCAATTGTGGGCTGAATAATTTCTGCAAGACTTTTCATTTCACCTTTTTGCGAAATGCCTGCTTCAAAAATGCCCAAAGTATGGTCTTCATTTATTTGCCAGACACTAAGCGGCACGCCAATTTGGGAATTATAACTCTTGGGGCTTCTAATAATATTGAATTCTGGTTGTAATAATTGGTACAACCATTCTTTTACAATGGTTTTTCCATTGCTGCCGGTAATACCTATAACCGGAATTGAAAATTGTTTGCGGTGATGACCCGAAAGGACCTGCAATGATTTTTGCACATCCGCCACCAAAATAAAATTACCGGCATCAAATTTTTCTAAG
>JAKFCI010000225.1:0-5882 GCA_036676725.1 Chitinophagaceae bacterium | reverse complement strand
TATTTTACCATAAGAAAGCCAGTCAGCTGATGGCGTTAGTTGGGAAAAAACAAAGCCCGCTGAAATAGAAGGATAGTAATAGCTGTTATTATCTTTTGGAAGGGTAGAAGAAGCATCTCTTCTTAATGTTCCATCAATGGTTAGCATATCTCGCCATGAAAATGTAGCACCTGCAAATATTCCATTTACCTGGCGTAGACCATCAAATTCTAAAGGAGCGTTAATGGAATTTGCCGTGTTGGCTAAAGTATAAATTCTTTCAACTATTAACCCTCCATTTGTTATGGCCCTGATGCTTTCTGTATGTTCCCTGCGGATATTTCCCCCAAGTAACGCTTTGAAATTTATATCCTCTGTAAGGTCCCTATCCATATTAAGCAACAGGTTGTAATTTGTTTCCCTGTAACTGCGGTTAAACCTGCCGTAGGATGATGTGGTAACACTACCTAGCGCTTGTCTTTCTTCCTGGATCTCATCATATGAGTCTAAAGAAATGCGGCCTAATACATTTAACCAGTCGGTAAGCTTGTAGTTAAGATTTGCATTTCCAAAATACCTGTTTCTTGTATCCGTTGAAAAATTTTCATGCCTGGTGAAATAAGGATTATCCCAATAAATAGGATGAGTATCTGTAGGATCTACAAAGTTCCATGTAGCATTTTTCCTGTGTTTAAAATAGGCATCCTTTTGTTCTTTTATATCAACATTTACCTGCCACCACTGGCGGAAATTGGTCATCAGGTTTTTGTCATCATACCCAGTTCCAAATCTTCCTTTGCCATCAATATTTGAAAAATTAATATTAGCGCCAGCCATTAGTTTACTGGTGATATTATAAGTACCACCAAAGTTTACCAGGTTTTTAATCACCTTACTATTTGGCAAATATCCTTTGTCATCATTTCTTGTATATCCTAATTTAAAAGAGCCTTTATCTGAAGCGCCATCTAAATAAATGCTTTGGTTAGAAGAAACCGCAGTTTCAAAAAATGATGTGGGGTCATTCGGCGCAGCCAACCATGGACGTGCTTTTCCAAAATTTGCAGAAGCGGTATCAAATGCATCCCATTGGTAAACCATCAGGTTAGGATCAAATTTTCCACCAAAAGAAGCATCTTCACTTAAAGGTACCACAAGGTCTTTCACTCCATCTCCATTTATATCCCTGCTTAAAAAATACCCTGTTTCATCTTCATAAAAAGCACCATATCCACCGCCATATTCTTTTTGGTATTTGGCAAAGGTTGATTTATAAAATTTTCCAATGCTTACTCCAGAGTTGATGGTAATACCAAGACCACGGGATGCTTTTTTTGTAGTAATTAAAATAACACCATTTGCACCTTGTGAGCCATAAAGTGCACTAGCAGCGGCACCTTTTAAAACAGTGATGGTTTCAATATCGTCGGGATTAATATCCGCTGCCGAATTACCATAGTCGAAACCTCCACGACCTGTTCTTTGGTTGGCAGTATTGGTATTGGCATTTGCATAAGGTACACCATCAACAACAAAAAGTGCCTGGTTGCTACCGGTAATAGACTTTGTACCCCGCATCACCACATTGGTGGAACCACCAAGCGTATTGGTTTGCCTGATATCCAGGCCAGCCACTTTACCTGATAGATTTTGTATGAAGTTGGAGGTTCGTGTTTTGGAAACTTCCTCTCCACGTACCTGTTGAGCTGCATAGGGCACTTCGTTTCTTGTTCTTCGAATTCCTAAAGCAGTCACCACAACTTCTTCCAATTGGGTTTCAGACCTGTTGAGTGTAACGGCAACCGAAGTTCCGGTGGCAGTTGCTGTTTGTGCACCAAAACCAGCGGCAGTTATTGTAAGGGAAGCGTTTTCGGGAACAGTGATGGTAAAATTGCCGTTTGCATCAGCCTGAACGGCGTTTCGTGTACCGCTTTGTGTTACGGTTGCGTAAGGAATTGGGCTACCCGTACTATCTTTTACTGTACCGGTAACGCTGCGTGTTTGAGAAATTGCTAAGCCACACCAAAGCATTAGCATTCCCAAAAGAAATGCGTACTTTCTCATTGAAGTTTGATTTAAGCGTTTAAAATTTTGTTAGAATTCCGTAGCTTAAAGACAGCTTCAAAAGCAGGCCTGCTGCTTCAAATTATAAAAATAAATTATCTAAGCTCAGCAATAAATTGTGAACAAAAAATCGTATATTATAACAACAGAAATAAGTTTTACACCATGGAAGTTATTGTCAAGATTTAAATTTTTTATGAAATAAAATCTTTACTGTACCACTTGAAAATTAAATAACGGCGTATCTAATTTTTTCCAAACCATTACCCAAAAAGGAACGATTGCTTCAAGGCAGCGAGCTGCTTTTATATCACCCAAATCTAGGAGGCTTTCATTGTTCCAATAAAAATTATTACACAAGATTTCTTTCACTTTTGTTTTTGCTGCTTCATCATTACCGCAAATAAATAGGTCGTGATTTCCTTTATTTACAATGCGTGCATCCACCATTAATTTGTAATTGATGGTATTTAAAGTTTTTACAACAAAAGAAGTTGGTAATGCTTCTTGTATATGTTCGCCGAGCGACTTTACGCGGAATTCTTTTAAAATGCCCGGTGGCATGCCTTGTGTAAAATCGAGTGGATTGGTTAGATCGATAACAATTTTATTGGACAAGTGTTTTATGTCAATTGAAGCAATTGCGTCTAATGCAAATTCGCCGTTCAGGCATAAAAAAATAATATCGCTATGGTGGGCCGCATCATCAAAACTTCCTTCTGCTGCAAGTCCGCCAGCTTTATCAACCCATGCTACCGCTTTTTCATTGCCCGCTTTCCGGCTTCCCATGGTTACAATATGTTCCTGCTTTACTAATGCGGTCGCAATGGCTTCACCAACAACGCCTGTTCCTAAAACTCCAATCCTCATATAATAATTTAGTTTTCAAAAATACCCTTTTCAAAAAAGCAACAAGTATTTTAAATGATTTGATTGTTACTAAATTTTTTAGGGAATTCAGTAGCTTTACTGCTTTCAGCATTATGAGCAATCCAAATCTAAATACAGAAAAAGAAACTCTTTCTCCCGTCGAAAAAGAATTTGAGAATGGTATCAGGCCAAAAGAAATTGAAGATTTTTCTGGCCAACCGCAGATCATCGAAAACATAAAAATTTTTATAAAGGCCGCTAAAATTCGCGGCGAGGCGCTGGATCACGTTTTATTTCATGGACCGCCAGGTTTGGGTAAAACAACTTTATCACGCATTGTTGCAAATGAATTAGGAGTAAGTATCAAAGAAACCTCGGGGCCGGTTATTGAAAAACCCGGCGACCTTGCCGGCCTTTTGACCAACCTGCAACCTAACGATGTTTTATTTATAGATGAAATTCACCGGTTAAGTACGGTGGTGGAAGAATACTTGTATTCGGCCATGGAAGATTATAAGATCGATATTATGATCGATAGCGGGCCTAATGCACGCAGCATACAGATCAATCTTAATCCTTTTACTTTAATTGGCGCCACCACCCGTAGTGGCTTGTTAACGGCACCATTGCTTTCCCGTTTTGCTATTAAATCCCGGTTGGAATATTATGATGCAACCACTTTGCGTAAAATTATTTTACGTGCAGCTGGGATATTAAATGTTCAAATAGATACTGATGCAGCTGGTGAAATAGCACGCCGTAGCCGTGGAACCCCGCGAATTGCAAATGGACTGCTGCGTCGCGTACGTGACTTTGCCCAGGTTTTAAATGATGGACAAATTGATTTAGGTATTACGCAGCATTCATTAAAAGCTTTGAATGTTGATGAACATGGCCTCGATGATATGGATAATAGGATTTTGCTGGCGATTATAGAAAAATTCAAAGGTGGCCCGGTTGGTATTACAACTATTGCAACGGCCGTGGGCGAAGAGTCCGGAACGCTTGAAGAAGTGTACGAACCATTTTTAATACAGGAAGGATTTTTAAAACGTACGCCAAGAGGAAGGGAGGCAACCGAAAAGGCATACAAACATTTAGGTAAAACACCGCCATCTTATGGCAATTCTGTTTCGCTTTTCGAATCTTTATAATTCTAAGAAGAATAAAAAAAGCCCAAAAAGAAAACCCTGAAGTAAGAATTAGGTGTTTTCCTTTTGAGCTTTTCTAAAAATTTATGCGCCTGGTGTATTTTGAACTACCAACCTGAACCCATTACCATGAATATTCACGATCTCGATATTCGGGTCTTCTCTTAAATACTTACGAAGCTTGGCAATATAAACATCCATGCTTCTTCCATTAAAATAGGTATCGCTACCCCAAATACGCTTCAATGCTTGTTCACGTGGTAACAAATCATTCATGTGCTCGCAAAGCATTTTCAGCAATTCATTTTCTTTTGGAGAAAGCGTTTGTGTTTTGCCACCTACTATTAGCTGGCGCAGCTTTGGGTTAAAATGATAAGAAGCCAGGTCAAACTCTTTATTTTCTGATTCGCGGTTTAATTCTTCGTTGCGTTTCAGTATCGCTTTTATCTTATGCAATAATACTTCGGAGTCAAACGGTTTGGTGATATAGTCGTCGGCGCCCAGCTTATAGCCCTGGATAATGTCTTCTTTCATGGTTTTAGCACTCAAGAAAAACAGGGGCACGTCAGGGTTAATATCACGAATTTCTTCAGCCAGTGTAAAGCCGTCCATGTTCGGCATCATTACATCCAGCAGGCACAGGTCAAAACTTTCGCGTTGAAAAGCGGCCAGGCCTAAACGTCCGTCACGTTCAAGTGTAACATCATAATCATTCAATTCCAGGTAATTCTTCAATACACTTCCTAAGTTGGGATCATCTTCGCATAATAAAATTTTTGCTTTCTTTCCTTCCATACAATCGGTTTTAATTAGATGTTATAAAGTTAATGGTTTCCTGTTTAAACACATTTCCCTTCCTTCAGTTCATTACATGCAAAAACAACACCATCATATTTGGATATCAAATAGGTGGCTAGTTTTAAATTTCGGTCAGGTATGATGTATTTCGGTATTATGTAATTACACTTGCCGCTAAAAAGAATATTCCTCCAGTAAAGTTCTGTATGTGCTCAAAGATTAAATTTGTCAAATGCAGTCAATGATAGATGCGGTATCAGAGGTTTATAAAGCCTGGTGCGGACGGGAACCAGAGCAGGTAGATGTTTTACCACAGTCGGGCAGCGACCGAAGGTATTTTCGGTTATACAACCAAAAAGGTGAAACAGTAATTGCCACTTTGGGCATCAACGTGCCTGAAAATGACACCTTCATTTATTTTTCTGATCATTTTCAAAATAAGGATTTGCACGTGCCCCAGGTTTTGGCTGTAAACGATGACCGCACTATTTATTTGCAAAACGACCTGGGCGATGTATCCTTATTAAGTGTGCTTGAAGAAAAAGGTTACAGCGATGAGACCTATAATTTGTTTCGCGAAAGTTTGCACCAATTGGCCCGTGTGCAAGTTTTGGGTGATGAAGACCTGGATTATGATAAATGTTTAACCAATAAAGAATTTGGCAGGCAGGCCATTTTAGCTGACCTGCTTTATTTTAAATATTATTTTTTAGATGGTTTACGCAAGCCGTATGACAAACAAAAACTTATAGATGATTTTGAAGCTTTAAGCAGCTACCTGACATTTACAGAATTTAAATTTTTCATGTTCCGCGACTTTCAAAGCCGCAACATCCAGATCAAAAACAACCAGGTATTTTTTATTGATTACCAGGGAGGCATGAAGGGTGCACCGCAATACGACGTAGCCAGTATTATTTGGCAGGCAAGAGCAAACCTGCCCGATAAATGGAAAGAAAATCTTTTAGAAGATTATATGAATTCTTTTGAAAGCATCATCGGCCAGCCCTTAGACCGTGC
>JAKFCI010000224.1:0-4415 GCA_036676725.1 Chitinophagaceae bacterium | reverse complement strand
TAAAAAAAGGTCTTGTACCCAAATGTTCAAACTTTCTTATATCATCCTTTAAGGGTTCGTTTGCTGCAAAAAGCGGGTATAAATTTTTTATTTTTTCTTTCCTTACATACAACAAACCTGTACCTATAGGGGCATACAACCATTTGTGCAAACTGCTTGCAAAATAGTCGCAGTTCAAATCGGGTATTTTAAATTCAAATTGAGCAAAACTATGTGCACCATCAACACAAACTTCAATGCCTCTTTTCTTGGCTTCGTCTGCAATTTTTTTTACAGGCAAAATTTGCCCGTTCCAGTTAATTACATGGGTAATGTGCACCAGTTTTGTTTTCGGCGTGAATGCAGCAACATATTGCCTAACTATATAATCTTCATCCTCCGAAGGCAGTTCAAGGTTTACCCAATTCATTTTTATTCCATCACGCATTTCTCTCTGCTTCCAGGCATGCACCATATTTACATAATCTTGTTTGGACGCGACAACTTCATCACCTGCTTTTAATTGCAAACCAAAAATTACGGTTTCTAATCCTTCAGAAGAATTTCTATTGATGGCAATTTCTTCGGCATTGCAACCGGCCAGTTGTGCAAGATTTTTTCTTAATGGTTCTCTTCCCATATCCAGTACACGCCACATATAATAACTTGGCGCCTCATTACTTAAGTCATATAAACGTTTCATGGCATCCTGCACCGTTTTTGGCGCCGGCGATAGCCCGCCATTATTTAAATTGATAATTGATGGCGAAACCGTAAAAGACTGTTGAATGTAATACCAGAAATCTTCGTCTGTAGCAAGTTCGTTTGGATCTACGAATTGTGATTGGCGAATAGCTTTATCAAGATTCCTGCTCCAGGATAGGTTTGTAAGCGAAGAAAAAAATGCGGTAGCAGAAGCCACGCTTGCTTTTTGCAAAAAAGAACGACGATTGAAAGCAGTCATACAAACGTTTTGTATAAATATAAAACTAGTTGACCGCTTTTAAATTAGGTTGTTAGAATTGAAGGCATGAAAAATTAAAATAGAAAAAATTTAAAAACTGAAACTTGCATCTTTTTTAGGAAAGTCAAGTTTATAGCTTTTGCGGTGACCATTCACAATCATGTGCATGATGTTTATTTGTTCCTCGTTAAGATCTTGCAACAAACTATTTGAAAGGTCTATCTTTTTAAGGCTTGGTACATTTGGCACTTCAAAATAGCAATAAACAGATTCCTTATCTTTTTCAAAACCAATAAAAGATAATTTGACATTTTTACCATCAACGTTAATTGCCAAACGCTTTTGAATATAATCTGCTACCAATTGATTGTTTTGATTTAGTTGCTTGGCATTTGCCAGGTCAACAGGTTTATTGTTATTCTTTTTTAAAACTTCCTCCATATCATCTGCAAAAATTTTGCAACTGATTTCGAGAGTTTTGTCTTTTGCGTTATGGTTGATTTCAGTAACACTTACATAAAAGGGATGGAAAACGTTTGCATTTTTTTCGATGACCGAGCTTTCCATTGAAAAATTACCTTGAATTGGTAGGGCAAAAAACAATAACCATTGAAACAACAAAGCAACCATTGAAGTAAATTATTTTATTGTTACAAAACTCTGGTTTATTTTGAACCTTCGATCATAAAAAAGGTTAAAAGGTTAGGCACTTGGAGGAATTGAATTATTTTACGGAAGGCTGGAAGCATATAATAAGTACGGATGCCCTCGATCATCAACTATTTATTTTAGCACTTGCTGCACTCTATACAATTAAAGATTGGAAGCAGGTATTGATACTCGTTACCGCTTTTACCATTGGTCATTCGGTAACCCTGGCACTAAGTGCATACCAAATTATCAATATCGACTCCAACCTGGTGGAGTTTTTAATACCCTGCACCATTGCCATAACAGCTATTACAAATTTCTTTTATAAAGATTTTAACCCAAGATCAATACGGCTCAATTATTTTCTTGCGTTGTTCTTTGGAACCATCCATGGTTTGGGGTTTGCAAACTTTATCAGGTTTACTTTGGCAGAAGGCCAAAACATTGGCTGGCCCTTATTGCAATTCAACTTAGGGCTTGAAGTGGGGCAGGTTGTTTTTGTTACAGGAATATTATTTTTAACCTATTTCTTGATATATACGTTTCGCTTAAATCGCCGTTGGTGTATTTGGATAATCTCCGCAGGCGTTTTTTTTGTAGCTTTAAAAATTGTGTTCGATCGTTTTCCTTTTTAAAATTAAATACATGCATCATATGAAGAAAGTGCTTTCATTGTTTGCGGCAGCGGGTTTTTGTACTGTTGCCCTCGCTCAAAACATACAAAACAATCCCAACTCTAATCACGCAAATAAATTTGAGCAGTTGGGTACTGCGCTACCAACGCCAAATGAATACCGCACCGCCAGTGGTGCCCCTGGTCCAAAATATTGGCAGCAAAGAGCCGACTATAACATCAAATGCGAACTTGATGAAAAAAACCTTCGTTTAAAAGGAAGTGAAACCGTTACTTACTTTAACAACTCCCCGGATGTATTAACTTATTTATGGTTTCAGCTTGATGAAAATGAGCATAGCACTAATAAAAATGCTAATTACCAGAATAGTAATACAATGCCTCGCCAAACAAGCGTTCAACAATTGCAGGCAATTGAGGATGCTAAAAAAGAAAATGGCTTTGGTGTAAATATTACAAAACTTACCGATGCCACGGGTAAATCTTTAAAATATGTCGTCAACAAAACAATGATGCGGGTTGACCTTCCTGCTCCTGTTAAACCAGGACAAAAAATTGTTTTAAACATTGACTGGAACTACAATATCTCTAACCGTATGGTAGAAGGTGGTCGTGGTGGATATGAGTTTTTTCCTGAAGATGGAAACCATTTGTTTACAATAGCCCAATGGTATCCGCGCCTTTGCGTTTACTCCGATTTCCAGGGATGGCAAAACCACCAGTTCACGGGTCGTGGAGAATTTGCTTTAACCTTTGGCAACTTTAAAGTAGCAATGACTGTTCCTGCTGACCACATTGTTGGTTCAACAGGCGAATGTCAAAACTATGCGGCCAATCTTACAGCAGCCCAATTAAGCCGTTGGCAAAAAGCGCAAACTGCAAAAGAGCCGGTTGAAGTGGTAACACTTGCAGAAGCAAAAGCAGCAGAAAAAACAAAATCAACAGCTAAAAAAACCTGGATCTATACAGCGAATAATGTTCGTGACTTTGCATGGACATCAAGCCGCAAATTTGTATGGGATGCTATGCCGGTAACAGTAGAAGGGAAAAAAGTAATGTGCATGAGTTTTTATGCCAAAGAAGCTTATCCTATTTACAGCAGGTACTCTACCAAAGCGGTGGCTCACACTATTAAAACTTATTCAAAATTTTCTACTCCTTATCCCTACCCTGTTGCACAGAGTGTAGAAGGAAACCAGGGTATGGAGTACCCGATGATCTGTTTCAATCCGGGACGTGCGGAAAAAGATGGTTCCTATACAGAAGGTTCAAAAAATGCAGCTATCTATGTTATCATCCATGAAGTAGGTCACAACTTTTTCCCGATGATCATCAACAGCGATGAACGTCAATGGAGCTGGATGGATGAGGGATTAAATACATACATGCAATATCTTACCCAGGAACTTTGGGATAATAAATTTCCTTCCACACGTGGACCCGCCTGGTCAATGGTTGACTATATGAAATTGCCCAAAGATGAGCTGGAACCCATTATGACAAACTCTGAAAACATTGCTGACTTTGGTTCCAATGCTTATGGCAAACCTGCTACAGCGCTTAACATTCTTCGTGAAACTGTTCTTGGCCGTGAGCTTTTTGACTATGCATTTAAAGAATATGCAAGACGCTGGGCTTTCAAGTCTCCGACTCCGGCTGATCTTTTCCGCACCATAGAAGATGCAACGGGTGAAGATCTTGACTGGTTCTGGAGGGGTTGGTTTTATGGCACTGATCCTTGCGATATTTCGCTTGACACGGTGAAATATGCAAGACCCGATGTAACAGCTATTCCTCCAATGCGTGATACTGTAATGATGAGGAGTTTAGCCAAGCCGATGGTTAATGATTTTGAAGACCTTTCAAAGATCCGTAACAGAACAGATGAGAATATTGTTTTTGAAACGGATAAAGATGCAGCGTTACGTGATTTTTACTGGCAATATGACCGCGGTGTTGAAAAATATGATTCAACCAAATATCCTGTACAGGTAAAAGCGCAAATAGAAGCATTGGATGAAGCGGGTCAAAAGAAATATGCCAATAAGCATTTATACGAACTTACTTTCAGCAATAAAGGCGGCCTTATAATGCCGATCATTATTGAATGGACTTATAAAGATGGTACAAAAGAAATGGACAGAATACCAGCGCAGATCTGGAGAATGAATGAAAAAAAAGTTATGA
>JAKFCI010000223.1:0-4567 GCA_036676725.1 Chitinophagaceae bacterium | reverse complement strand
AATGCAGCATAGGCAACATTTGGTGGTGTACCAATTATGGTAGCAATACCGCCAAAATTAGAAGCCAGTGCTATTGAAAGCATAACAGCTAAAGCAAAGTTGGAAGTTCTTTTTTGGTGCGGATGATTTTTGGCGACTACGTGAATGACCGATAATGCAATAGGAAACATCATCATTGAAGTAGCAGTATTGCTTAACCACATGCTGATAAAGCCAGTTGATAAAATAAAACCAAGTACGATCCGGTTGCCACTTGTACCAGTAAGTTGCACAATATTTAAAGCAATGCGTTTGTGCAACCCCCATTTTTCTATGGCGAGCCCTATCATAAAGCCACCAAGAAATAAATAGATCACAGGATTTGAATAGGCCGAGGCTGTTGCTTCTATGGTATTTATACCCAACAGTGGAAATAAAACCAGTGGTAGTAATGCTGTTACTGCCATTGGTATGGCTTCGGTAACCCACAATGCAACAATTAAAACAGCAATGGAAATTACTTTACCGGCACTTGCCGAAACGCCAAATGGATTAACCAATAAAAATAAAATCGCAAGAAGAATGCTGCAGTAAATGCTAATGTATCGTTTTGGAATATTTAATAATGGCAAGCGTTCAATTTGGTTCTAAAATACAAACCCTATTTAATCTTTCCACTAACATATTTATTACCCTTTATAAAAAAGCGGTAATGCCACAATGCATGTTCGCCTGCATAATCAACACCAATGCGGGGCGAAGAGTGTATCAAGTCCGCTTCAATAGCAAATCCATCATCAACAATATGCATTTCTTTACTGGTTAGTTGCATGCCACATTGCGATGTATGAAATCCAAAAGCTTTGCCTACGTTTCCCGGGCCACGTGTTAACGTCGCATCTAAATTAGTTTTGCCTGTACGGCGCAACATGGTCTCAATACCTTCTATTGGTTCAACACCGCGAATTAAAATAGCGTGTGGAACTTCTTTTTGGTTTGTTACAATATTGAACATTTGGTGGATACCATAACATAGATACACATACGCTAATCCACCCTGTTCATAAATGACACCGGTACGTTTTGTTTTACCTTTTGATGCATGCGATGCAAGATCAATTTCTCCTTCATAAGCTTCCGTTTCTACAATGCGTCCGGATGTTTTTTCTCCATTCCAATTGGTAACCAAAACTTTTCCTAAAAGATCTTTTGCTATCTGCACCACATCGTTACGCAAATAAAAAGACAGCGGTAATATTTTGTTTCTTGCCATACGTAGCGGTTTGCAACTGAATCGAATTGCAATATATTTACCAAACTAAAGAAAACAATTGCTTAAGGAAATAATTATATCCATACAGTCGTATTTTGAAGCACACCAGTTCATCCGGCAACACAAGTTGTGGAAATGGATATTGATTCCAGGAATTATTTACGCCATCTTATTTACAGTTGGCATGTATTTTTTCTGGCAATCGGCAAACGATGCGGTTACCTGGTCAAGCAAGCAAATTGGTTTAGAAGGCTGGCTTCAAAGCCAAAGAAGTGAAGTATTAAGTTTCCTGTTTGTAATGGCCGGACTTTTTGTACGACTTATTCTTGTGTTCTTTTATTTTTCCCTTTTTAAATTCATGTTTCTTATTATTGGTTCGCCGGTTTTTGCTTATTTAAGCGAACGCACTGCAGCTATTTTAGAAGGAAGGGAATTCCCATTTTCCTTTCGACAATTAATGAAGGATGCCTGGCGTGGAACACGGCTTGCATTAAGAAATGCCTTGTGGCAAAGTGTATATGTTTTTTCTTTGCTGTTACTTTCTTTAATTCCCGTGGTGGGCTGGATCTCTCCATTAATTGCATTGTTTGTAGAATGTTTTTATTACGGCTTTTCGATGGTTGATTATAGTTGCGAACGAAACAAACTTACCTTACCGGAAAGCATTGATTTTATCAGTAAGCATAAAGGCCTTGCTGTAGGCAATGGGCTTGTATTTTATTTAATGCACGGCGTAGTTGTAATTGGGTGGGTATTGGCACCAGCGTATGCAGTAGTAGCGGCTACCTTAAGTTTGCATAAAATAAAAAATGCCTGATGGCTTCTTCTGTTTATTTAATTCCAACCGTTTTATATGAAGGCGAAACAAATTGTTTGCCTGCCTACATTCTTGATGCAGTAAAAAATTGCAGCGTACTATTTGTAGAAAATGAACGCACCGCAAGGCGCTTTTTAAAATTATTATCTAAAGAAATTGTAATTGATGATTTTGAATGGTTCAATATGCAGGAAGTAACTGCGGAAACAGAAACGGCATTCAAACAAAAAATAAAGGAAAATAAAATCATAGGAATTATAAGCGAAGCCGGCTGCCCCGGTGTGGCCGATCCGGGTCAAAAACTTGTAGCTATAGCACAGGCATTAAATGTGGTTGTAAAACCATTGGTAGGACCTAATTCAATTTTGCTTGCATTGATGGCAAGCGGAATGAACGGACAGAAATTCCAGTTTGTTGGTTATTTACCAATTGATATTGCGGAAAGAACAAAAGCAATTAAATCTTTAGAAAACGAATCAAAGCAAAAAAACTGCACGCAGATTTTTATTGAAACGCCTTACCGCAATAACCAGCTATTAGAAACCTTATTAAAAACCTGTCACCCGCAAACAAAAGTTTGTGTGGCTGTTGATCTTACTTCACCGCAGGAATTTATAAGAACAATGAGCGTTCAGGACTGGAAAAAGAAAACGCCGGATATGCATAAACACCCGGCGATCTTTTTATTGTCTGCAAGTTCTGAATAATTTTTTTGAAGGATCAGCAACCTACTTTTTTATCAACGTTGCAAAGTTCGCATGTTGATGATGCTATCAACAACATACTTTGAATGACCACGCCAGGGAAGTGTGCCCATGTATTCTTTGTAATGCAACTCAAATTCCTTCCCGCTGTTCATCATGAGCTGATTGGCTATGCGTTCATTTTGAACCGAAAAATCAAACTCGTACGATTGTACTGCACCAGGTGTACCAGCCCTAAAACCACTTTGAATTAGTTTGCCTTCGTAGGTTTTAAAAACATAGCCCTTCTTCACCAAAAAATTTAATTCGCCTGCCTTTACGCCTTCACCAAAAACATAAAAGTAACGCCAGTAAAAAAAGATTCCCCCACCTACAATTAAAAGAACAAAAAAGAAGGTCAGGAATTTTCTCATGCTATTTATTTTGATGCATTAAAGCTAAATGGTGCTGGCAACAATTACAAACCGTATTTATCTACCAGGTAAATTAAAGCCGCCATATTTACGGCGCCTAATTCCAATTCTCTTTTATTCACCGCTTCAAAAACATCATTGCGTGAATGATGAATATCAAAATAGCGTTGCGAATCGGGCTGCAAACCTGCTACTGGTGTTTGTTGCGTACGATTGAGCGGACCTATATCTGCACCTCCGCCGCCACGTGATAATTCGCTTGCGCCGTAAGGTGATAGCAAACTTTGCCAACCATTTATTTTAGAAAACTGCGCATCAGAAACTGTAAAGCCAAAACCTCTTGGCGTAAAGCCGCCCGCATCACTTTCCAAAGCAAATACATGCTTTTCATTTTTTGCCTTTGCTTCATCTGCGTATTTATTGCCACCACGTAAACCATTTTCTTCGTTGGCAAATAATACAAAACGAATTGTTCTTTTCGGCTGGTAGCCTAAAGCTTTAAATGCTCTTAATATTTCGATGGTTTGTACGCAACCTGCGCCATCGTCATGTGCACCTTCACAATTGTCCCAACTATCTAAGTGCCCGCCAATGGTTATGTATTCGTTGGGGAACTCAGTACCTTTTAATTCGCCGATAATATTATGGCCTATTGTATCGGGTAACATTTTGCCATGCGTATGAAGCGTTACTTCTACCGCTTTATTTTGTGTTTGTTTACTTAACCAATCTGCATCTTGTAAACCAATAGCAACCGCTGGAATTTTTGGGAATGAATCATTGTAGTTTGTTCCACCGGTATGTGGATTGTTATCGGTGCTGTGCGACATGCTGCGCACAATAACACCTACCGCACCATATTTCGCCGCACGGCTGGGGCCTTGTCCGCGATACTTTACCGCATCGCCGTAAGACTGGAAAGTTTTTACCATTGTTGGATTGAACTTATAATTATAAAAAACGATCTTGCCTTTCACTTCGTTTTTTTTCTGCTCTAATTCATCAAAACTATTGATCAACAGCACCGGTGCTTTTAAGGCCTTCATAGATCCTGCACTATTGCCTAAGGCAATTACGTCTAACTCTTTTTTTGGTGTGCCTTTTCCTGAATGTGCAGTGGCTTTGTCTTTACCACCACGTACCCAATGCGGCACCATGCACTCCTGCATCCAGGCGCTATCGGCATTGGCTGCTTTCATTGAAGCTAAACCCCACTGCTCCGACTTTACCATTTGCGGCGAACCGGCGAGGCGGCCGCCGATTTGTTTGGTGAGCACCCGCAAATTATCGTAGGCTTTACTATTCACTAAAATTTCATTTGCCAGCTTGCGAATGAATGTAGAATCTTCTGTTTGAGCCATTGCACCTAGAGAAAAAGCTG
>JAKFCI010000222.1:0-6423 GCA_036676725.1 Chitinophagaceae bacterium | reverse complement strand
TTGGACGAAGAAAAAGAAACAGATCAACTTTTAACTGAGCTTGCCGTTAGCGGTATTAATATTAACGCTGATAATGAAAGTGAAGATTAATAAAGTTTCTATTTTATTAAATTTGAAAAAGTCAGCCCGTTTTGGTCTGACTTTTTCATTTAATCACTAAATCATGTTACAAACAAGTGTTCAAAACAAACCGGGTTTTAGAGTACGTTTCGAAAACATGGCCAGGCGCCTAACCAAAGCCACAGGAAGTTCATGGGCCTTCCTAATAGCACTTTTTGTTATTATCATTTGGATTGTTACCGGGCCTATTTTTAATTTTTCCAATACCTGGCAATTGGTAATTAATACTGGAACAACCGTCATTACCTTTTTAATGGTATTTATTATTCAACAATCACAAAATAAAGATTCGCTTGCTTTACAACTTAAGTTAAATGAGCTTATCGCAAGTAATAAATCGGCCAGTAACCGACTCATTGATATCGAAGACCTGACCCAGGATGAATTGGAGGTTTTGAAAAAGTTCTATGTTCAACTTTCATTTTTAGCTAAGCGGGATAAGGACCTTTTCTCGTCTCACTCGGTAGACGAAGCGTTTGATGTGCATGAAGAAAAAATGGATCATGCAATACAGGCAACAGAATCAAGAAAAACAAAAAAAATTAATTAATGGAGGTTGTTCAACTATCGCATAAGGAGTTTTTAAAGTTAGATAAGGATTATACCAAAGCGGCTAAAGCCGCTGATTTATTGTATGTAAATGATAAAAAGCCTGGCATTAACCGTGTTAAAAAAGGGAGTGGTTTTGTTTACATTTTTGATAATCAGCCATTGAAAGATAAAGAGCAATTAGAAAGAATAAAAAAACTGGCAATTCCGCCCGCATGGACCAATGTCTGGATCTGTCCTAAAGCTAACGGGCATATACAGGCTACCGGTTTTGATGTACGAAATCGCAAACAATACCGTTACCATACATTATGGCATACCCTGCGCAATGAAACAAAATTTCACCGACTATACGAATTTGGAAAGTTATTACCCTCGCTGCGTTTAAAGCTCGAAGAAGATTTTGCAAAGAAAGAATTGTGCGAAGAAAAAGTAATGGCAACTGTTATCAGCCTGATGGAGCGTACCTATATCCGCATAGGAAGTAATGATTATGAAAAAATGTATGGTTCGTACGGGCTAACAACATTAAAAGACAAACATGTAAAAATTGAAGGCAATAAATTGCTTTTTTCTTTTAAGGGAAAGAAAGGTATTGATCACGATATTCAATTAAATAATAGTAAACTAGCAAAGGCGGTAAAAGCCTGCAGGGATATTCCTGGTAAAGAATTATTTCAATATTATGATGAAAACGGCAATAAAAGATCCATTGATTCAGGCAGCGTCAACTTGTATATTAAAGAAGCTACCGGCGGCGACTTCTCCGCAAAAGATTTTAGAACATGGGCAGGAACATTAAATATTTTGAGAGCCTTTAAAGCAATTGGTGAAAGCGGATCGGAAGCTGACAGTAAAAAAAATATTGTTGCAGCTTTAGATGAAGTAAGCAAAAAATTAGGGAATACCAGGACCGTGTGTAAAAAGTATTATGTACATCCAGGCATTATAAGATTGTATGAAGAAAACAGCCTCAATAAATACCTGAAAGAACTGGATAAAATAGAAAAGCCCGATGATCTTTCCGGGCTTGCTTCCGAAGAAAAGGTACTGATGAAAATTTTACAGGAGCTGGTATAAAACCTATCTTTTTGTTGCTGCTTTTTTTGGTGCTGCTCTTTTTGTAACCCCGCTCCTCTTGCTGGTGCTTCTTTTGGTTGCAGTCCTGCCTGCAGATTTAGTTGCTGTTTTACTACCTGCCCTTTTACTACCCGCTTTTTTTGCTGTTGCTTTTTTCGGCGCAGCTTTTTTTGCAGCCGTTCTTTTAGTTCCTGTTTTTTTTGGTGCTGCTCTTTTTGTCCCCGTTTTCCTGGAAGCTGTTTTTTTTGCAGGCACCTTCTCTCCTTTTTCTCTGGCTTCAGATAATGCAATAGCAATAGCCTGTTTTCGGGATGTAACTTTTTTACCACTGCCCGATCTTAATTTGCCTGCTTTTTTTTCATGCATCACTTCTTCTACTTTTTTGCCTGCCCCTTTTGAATACTTTGCCATAATAATTTTTTTTGGGTAATGAATTTTTAAATGATGTAAAAATTTTATACCATTTGTTTTACCTAAAAAGAAACATGATTGCAAATCCTTAAACACCCTAATTGAGGTATGGTTTTTTTAATACTTAGCGTAATTAAATTTATTAATCATGGAAAGAAATCAAAAATTAATAGGTGTGCTTAATGACCTGATTCGTATAAATAACGACAGAGTTGTAGGTTATGAAAAAGCAATAGATGAGCTTAAAAGTGAAGACGCGGATCTGCGTACATTATTTCAACGTTACATCCAGGAAAGCAGGCAGTATAAGCAAGAATTAACCGCGGAAGTGAGTCGTTTAGGCGGCGATCCTGCAGAAGGAACAACTAATTCAGGTAAGATTTACCGTGTATGGATGGACCTAAAAGCAGTTGTTTCTGGTCATGATCGTAAAACAGTTTTAGAAAATTGCGAGTTTGGTGAAGATGCTGCACAAAAAGCGTATGACATGGCATTGAATGGAGATGAAGATGCTACTCTTGATACACCATTACGCGATTTAATCGTGCGTCAAAAAACACAATTACGTGTTGGCCATGACGAAGTAAAACGTTTAAGAGATCTGGAAAAGGCAATGCATTAATGGCCATATGAAAAGCGTATGCAATATATAATCCCAATAGGTTAAATAGGGTACGTTTAATTACAAAATCGATGCAGTTTTAGTTATGAATTTTACTTTTTAGTGAGTATTATTGCAGAGACTCAACATGAGGCTGAATTTACCTTCAGCCTCATGCTTTTGAGGAATTAACTACTCAGCTCTTTTTATTTCAGGTTTTGATTTCTTGGCAGAATTATTTCCATTAAATAGTACAAACCAACCATTTATGCTAGTTAATGAAAATAACAGCATGCCTTATATGAAAAGTTTGGCTACTTGCCTTAATCGTATGATCAATGATGGTTATACAGAAGATTTTAAGGTTAGCGAAACTGGATTAGAAGCATTGCAACAAAATAAAGAATACGCTCCTGATGAAATTGAAGTAGTCAATTTTTTTCGCTTTGAAGGCGCTTCCGATCCCGATGATAACGCAATCCTTTATGTTATTGAGACGAATGATGGTGTAAAAGGAACTTTAATAGATGCATACGGTGTTTATAACGATTCCCGCATCAGCAAGTTCATGAAAGACGTCGAATCTATTCACAAGAAAGTTGAAAAGTATTAAAGGAATGACTGTATCAAACAAACACTTACAAGCCTGTATGGAAACATGGCTTAATTGCGAAAATCTTTTGATTGCGCTACTTCAAAAAGGCACTTCCTTTTCCAAACGAACAATTCAAACTTTAGATGAATGTGCAAATATTTGTTTAGGTACAATGCACGCATTAAAGGCCCAACATCAAAGTATAAATGAAATTGCTCTTTTATGCGTAGGCATTTGCGAAGAATGTGCTGAAGTTTGCGAACGCTATACAGAAAAATCTTTTCAAACCTGTGCTTCTATTTGCAGGCAATGTTCGGCGTTAATTTCGCCTTTTGCCAAAGCAGCAATTTAACCCCTTTCAATTTTTCTTTTAGCTTGTTTGGTGTGTTTTACTTGGCGAAAAGATCCAGGCAACTTTCAATTTGCTTGAAGCATTTTTTCGCTCCCCTGATGTTCTAAAAAAAAATCAGTCACTTTATTATCTCACTAATAAATAATATGGCTACAATAATTTATTGTAGCCATGCTGATAGAAATTGACCGTATAGAGAAAAATTATGCTCTTCGAATAAGACCTAATAACAAAGAAATTACGGCAAGGATTATTAGAATATGTATTAAACCTGTTGCATTCCAATAAAATACACCTAATACCCAACCGACCACAAGTAATACTGCAATGATGTATAAAACGCTTCTCATGTTTATAATATTTACTAAAAAAATATTGCCAAACATAAATCTTTAATTACAGAAGGGCTTTCATCCGATAACTTATTTATTTTAAACTTCTGTGTACTCCATTCCCCACCAATAAGTATTCATAATTAAACAATCCCACTTGGCAGGCGTTTGTTATATTGCGACTTACAGAGCACCTTATGTGGAGAATAAAAAAAGTAGCTTCCCTATTTAAACATACTGCGGAAGGATTTATAAATGATCATGGTTTTAAGCTTAGTGCTTCACTAAGTTATTACACCGTGTTTGCTCTTGGGCCGCTTTTAATTATCATCATTTCGCTTGCAGGTATTTTCTTCGGAAAGGAAGCTGCCCAGGGAAAAATTTATGGCCAGATAAATACAGTAGTGGGCAGTGAAGCCGCAGTGCAAATTCAATCCATCATTGCTAGCATACAACAATCTGAAACTACAACAGCAGGCGCTATAATTGGAGCAATCATTTTGTTTATTGGTGCAACAGGTGTGTTTACCGAAATGCAGGAATCAATAAATTATATCTGGTCTGTAAAAGCAAAACCAAAAAAAGGCTGGCTTAAATTTCTAACCAATCGCCTGCTTTCTTTTTCGCTTGTTGTGGGTATGGGATTTTTGCTTATGGTTTCTTTAATTGCAAGTGCCTTGGTTAATTTATTAAGGGGCAGTCTTGTTCGCATCCTTTCCGATTACACCATCACTTTGTTTAACCTGGTAAATCACCTGGTCATACTAGTTGTTATAACAGGCTTGTTTTCAGTCATATTTAAAGTACTGCCGGATGCAATCATTTCATGGAAGGATGCCTTAATAGGCGCCTTATTAACAGCAGCTTTATTTTTAATAGGGAAGATTGGAATTGGTTATTATCTGGGCAAAGCAAATCTTGATGTTACGTATGGAACTGCAGCTTCCATTATTGTAATACTTGTGTGGGTTTATTACAGCTCCATCATTTTATACTTTGGCGCAGAATTTACAAAAATGTATGCATTACAGGCTGGTGAAGGCATTAAGCCAAAAGATACGGCTGTATTTATTATAAAAAGAGAATCCAAGGAAGTCCCAACTTCCTATTTAGACACGTAAGGTTTTTGAGCTTAAAATCAACAATTTTTAAGATGATCAGTATGTAGAATGGCATAAATTTTTGGCCTTTTTAGGTATCTCTTTTTTGAACCTTTAAAAAGTTGAAATGAAAAACTTAACCCATCCTGCATTTATATTAGGGGTTATCAGCATCATTCTTTTATTGATCGGGATCGTTATAAAAGCGAATGGTTTTAGTGCAGGGGATATCGTTATAATGATAAGTGTACTTCTTGCAGGCATTT
The DNA here is from genome assembly GCA_036676725.1 of Chitinophagaceae bacterium. Classification (GTDB taxonomy): domain Bacteria; phylum Bacteroidota; class Bacteroidia; order Chitinophagales; family Chitinophagaceae; genus Flavisolibacter. The sequence goes on along the minus strand of JAKFCI010000222.1, from coordinate 1,017 downwards.
TTTGGATTTGGAGTATAGTAGATGTGATCAATAAAAATGATCTCAAACCATTTCAAAAAAGGTTTTGGTTAATTGCTGTAATAGCAGCGCCAGCAGTAGGCGGAATGCTCTTTTACATCATGCATCAAAAAGCAGGTCGCATAATAACTTAAAACTTTACTTTTACGCTTAATGAGCAACGACACTAATCTGCAGAACAAAGAAGCAATTGAAAAATTTCGCCAGCTGGTTAAAGAAGTGAACATTTGCATGTTTACAACTTTAGATGAAAATCAAAATATTTTAAGCCGTCCAATGTCAACCATTGAAGTGGACGATGAAGGGAATGCATGGTTTTTTACAAACGAATTTTCAGAAAAGATCCAGGAAGTTTCCAAGGACAATGTTGTCAATTTGATTTACGCTCACCCAGGCAAAAACACGTACGTCAATGTTACCGGCACTTGCACATTGGTCATTGATCCTAAAAAAATGGAAGATCTTTGGAATCCTTCAATGAAAGAATGGTTTCCATTAGGCATAGAAGATCCGAAAATGTGTTTATTAAAAGTAAATACCGACCAGGCTTTTTACTGGAACAGCCCCTTTAGCAAAGTAGGCTTATTGTTTAAAACCATTGCATCCATTGCAAAAGGCGACAAATTTAAAGAAGGCGAAACAGGTAAACTGGATCTATCCCAATGATGATGGGAATGAAATAGTAAAAGTTGTTCCTTCATTTACTACTGAAACCACATCTACCAAAGCCTTGTGTGATTGAAGAATGTTTAATGTGGCTGCAAGTCCCAAACCCATTCCATTTCTTTTTGATGTAAAGTAGGGTTCAAACAACCGGGAAATGTTTTCCTCCGGTATACCGCAACCTTTATCTTTTACTTCAACAATATGCCTGGTACCTGTCGTTTCAATTTTAATATCCAATTCGCCTTCGCCATTAGAAGGCATGGCTTCCACGGCATTGATAATAATATTTAAAAAAGCAATTTTCAGCTTTTCTTTATTTGCCATTACATAACA
>JAKFCI010000221.1:0-2187 GCA_036676725.1 Chitinophagaceae bacterium | reverse complement strand
GCTGCACGCCAGTTGCGTTGTCCATCGTTTTATTAAACCTTTTGTATGAACAAAAAAATGTACTGTTTATTCTTTATTGGTTTTGCTTTTAGTATGTCCGCTTCTGCAAAAGAATTGCCGCCTGCGAACCAGGAATTCTTTTCGGATTCATTGCAGGTTAAGATCTATTCAAAAGGAAAAACGATCAAGTTGTATACTACTGCGTCCTCAAGCAGTATCAATAACAACGGATCAAATCAAACAGAAAATTTACATTTTTATGTTTTTGATCTTGCTGGTACACTTGTTCACCAGGCTACGTTGAAGGGCAGTATAAAACATACTTTGCCTTCTTTAAGAAAAGGTATTTACCTGTATGATGTTTTTAAAGATGATGAAAGCATCGAAGACGGAAAAATTGTTGTTCAATAAAAATAATTCCAGTAGGCACAGAGAGCTTAATAAAATTCAATACCTGGTTGAAGAAACCATAATCCGTTCCCTATAGTACCCCTATTTACCCGAAATTTTATTAAATACTTTCTGTCCTACCTACTGGATAATGCTTTTAAAACGAATCCGTAAGGGCAAGGAAATTGGTGTAATCTATTCAGGCTAAACCCGTCCTAAACACCTATTTGTAATAGATTTACTTAATCACTTCTTGCCTGAATTACGGATCTTTTTTTTTATTTAAGTTCTTCTTTTAAAAATTGACCCGTAAAGCTTTCTTTCATTTTTACCAGGTCTTCTGGTTTACCTTCAAACAAAATTTTTCCTCCACCGGAACCGCCTTCTGGTCCCAGGTCGATAATGTGATCGGCTACTTTTATTACATCTAAATTGTGTTCAATAACCAATACGCTATTGCCCCTGTCAACCAGTTTATTTAAAACCTCTAATAAGTGATGAATGTCTTCAAAATGTAAACCGGTGGTTGGCTCGTCAAGAATGTAAAAAGTTTTGCCAGTATCTCTTTTTGCCAATTCTGTTGCCAGCTTAACCCGCTGCGCTTCTCCACCACTAAGGGTTACAGCCGATTGACCTAGTGTGATATAACCAAGGCCTACATCTTGCAACACTTTTATTTTCCTGTAGATGTAAGGAATATTTTGAAAAAATTCTACAGCTTCTTCTACTGTCAGGTCAAGAACATCTGAAATAGATTTTCCTTTATAGCGAATCTCCAAAGTTTCCCTGTTGTATCTTTTTCCATTACATTTTTCGCAATGAACATAAACGTCTGGAAGGAAATTCATTTCAATTACCCGCATGCCTCCGCCTTCGCAAACCTCGCATCTACCACTTTTTACATTAAAAGAAAAACGGCCTGCAGTATAGCCACGAATTTTTGCTTCCGGTATGCTTGCATATAGTGTTCTTATATCGGTAAAGAAACCACAATAAGTGGCCGGGTTGCTTCTTGGTGTTCTGCCAATAGGTGTTTGATCTATTTCAATTACTTTATCAATATGTTCCAGGCCGCTAATGCTTTTGTATGGCATCGGGGCTGTTTTTGAATTAAAGCAATACTGTGATAATATTGGATAAAGTGTATCGTTAATAAGTGTAGACTTTCCACTGCCACTAACCCCTGTAACTAGTATTAATTTTCCTAAAGGAAATTTGGCTGAAACGTTTTTTAAATTATGCCCGCTTGCGCCTTTTAAAACCAATTCTTTGCCATTGCCTTTGCGGCGTTCTTTTGGAATTGCAATTGCTCTTTCACCATTTAAAAAATGCGCTGTTAATGAATCGCTTTTCAATAGATCTTTTGGATCGCCGGCCGTAATTACACGTCCGCCATGGTAACCTGCTTTGGGCCCAATATCTATTAAATGATCTGCGGCCAACATAATGTCTTTATCATGTTCTACAACAAGAACGCTGTTGCCTATGTCCCGTAAATTTTTTAAAGCAGTAATTAATCTTTGGTTATCACGCTGGTGCAATCCAATTGAAGGTTCATCTAAAATATAGGTTATGCCTTGCAGTTGGGAACCTATTTGAGTTGCCAAACGTATGCGTTGTGATTCGCCGCCACTCAGTGTTCTTGTCGGCCTATTTAAGGTGAGGTAGGTCAGGCCAACATCCAATAAAAATTCCAGCCTTTCGCGGATTTCTTTGATTAATTCCTTCGCAATAATGTTTTGTTTTGAATTGATTCTTTTTTCAATTCCTTCAAACCATTGCATCAGTTCTACAAGG
>JAKFCI010000220.1:0-1516 GCA_036676725.1 Chitinophagaceae bacterium | reverse complement strand
ATTGCCAATACCACACATTGATTACCGGCGGCTGTGGCAATATCATTTATTATTTGAGGATTATTAAAGGCTGCTGTATTAATAGAAATTTTATCTGCACCGGAACCCAGTAAAACCATAACATCTTCAACCGATTTTATTCCGCCACCTACAGTAAAAGGAATATTGATCGTATGCGCCACACGTTTAACTAATTCGGCCAGGGTTTTACGCTTTTCGATGGTTGCTGTAATATCCAGAAAAACCAATTCATCGGCGCCTTGCTGCGCATAAAATGCAGCAAGTTCTACAGGGTCGCCGGCATCACGCAAATCAACAAAATTGGTACCCTTAACCGTGCGCCCATCTTTAATATCCAAACAAGGAATAATTCTTTTTGCAAGCATTAGCGGTTCATTCTTTTTAATTCATCTAATCCTATTCTTCCCTCGTATATAGCTTTTCCAATAATTACACCACTACAGCCCATGTCATCAAGCTTTTTCACATCGTCGATGGAGCTTACACCGCCACTGGCAATAAAATGTAATTGTGGAAATTTGTTAATGATGTTTTTATACAATTCTAAAGAAGGTCCTTCCAGCGCACCATCTTTAGAAACATCAGTACAAAATATTTGTGTGATGTTCTTTTCCAAATAGTCCTGTATAAAATCGTAGATCCAAATTTGGGTTTGTTCCGTCCATCCAGCAATGGTTATTTTTTCTTCTTTAACATCTGCACCCAATAAAAATTTATCAGCACCAAATTTTTGAAGCCAGGAAACAAAAACATCTTTTTCTTTTACAGCCATGCTGCCAATTGTTGCTAGTAATGCGCCTGAATCAAAAACAATCTGCACATCCTTCTCTGTTTTAATACCACCCCCAAAGTCAACCTGCAAGGAAGTTTTACCAGCAATGTTTTCTAATACCTTCCAGTTTTTTACTGCACCTGCTTTTGCTCCATCCAGGTCAACCAGGTGCAAACGCGTTAAACCAGCATCCTCAAATTGGCGGGCAACTTCAAAAGGCTTTTCATTGTATATCGTTTTCTTAGAATAATCTCCATGAGTCAAACGAACACATTTTCCATCAATAATGTCTATAGCGGGTATGATCTGCATTATAATTCTAAAAAGTTTTTAATTATTTGATCGCCTACTTCTGCACTCTTCTCTGTGTGAAACTGCACACCGTAAAAATTATCTTTTTTTATGGCCGCTGCGTATTCAATTCCATAATTGCATTTCGCGATGGTGTATGCACTGTCCTCAGCGTAATAGCTGTGTACGTTATAGATGTAGCTATTGTCTTTTATATTTTTAAATAAATCCGATTGCAGGTCGTAAATGGTATTCCATCCAACCTGTGGTACTTTCAGGATTTCTGCTGAAGGTTTCTCTCGTTGTAAAGCACTAAACTTTTTTACTTTAATTGGTACAATGTTCAAACATGTTGTATTACTTTCTTCGGAATGGGTACATAACAATTGCATGCCGACGCAGATGCCCAATACAGGTTGTTTTAAATCTTTT
>JAKFCI010000219.1:0-1619 GCA_036676725.1 Chitinophagaceae bacterium | reverse complement strand
TCCTTGGTAATATACCCTACAAACGATATAACTAATGAAGCATTAGATGCTGCTTCTAATTGAAAAGCACCATCAACCTGTGTAGTAACAACTTTCGATGTGCCTTTAACAGAAATGTTTACACCACCCAGAGGTTCTCCACCCTGGCTGGTTACAAATCCTTTTACAGTTATTGTTCTGGCATCCTGTGCCAGCAAGCCAGAAAATGAGAAAAGAAAAAACAATGCAACAGATGCTACTTTTCTTGTCCATAAAAAGACCGCATCCCGATTTGGTTGTGTGAAAGAGTTTTCAAAAAAACATCTCATAAAAAGTAGTTTTAGTTTTAAACAAACAGATAGACTTATTAATCATGATACACAACGTTGCCCATGAAAACTATACGCATTGAGAAAGCAGCATGCAGCCTCATCTATGAAAACACGATGGGAACGGGAAATAAAATGCAAAGCAATAACAGGTGATGTGTGGCATAAAGCCGGCATCAATCGTCAAGCAACAGAAACCTTGAGCTAATCGTTATATAAAATGATAACACAAGTAAATACAATTTGCAGAGGATTTCATTTTACTAATTAGCAAAACATTCAACAATTTTAACTGTAAAATGAAGGAAGGTTTTTATTGTAAACTGTATATGCAAAAAAATAAACTCAATTAGTATTATAACTAACTGAGTAAACTATTTAAGAAGAACAACTACTCAGGAATTGATTTTATCAGAGCTCTTTTATTTCTATTTTTCGATAGTATGTTTCTGCACCTTCTGATTGGATAAGTATTCTTCCTGACCGCAGACTTACATTTGTTGCTTCAGCAACAGTAACACCGTTTACAATATGCGTGCACTTACCGTTAACTGCGATTACCTCAACACGGTTCCACTCACCGCTTGGTTTTTCGTTATCTGTTTTCTTTTTTACTCTTGTATTTTTTGTAGGGCCTTGCTGCACGCCATCTACAATTGCAGTTACACTGTCGATCAACCAGAAGTCGCCGCAATCACCTTCCTGTATCTGGCACTCAACTGATCGTGGCCATACTTTATCTGTAGCTACAACATAATAACAAATGCCATTATCCCTGACTACATTCTCCCTTGGCGGATATTTCTTTTCACCCCATTTAAATTCAACTACCAAATGAAAATCAGTAAATGATTTTTCAGTAACAATATATCCAAAGTCTTGCCCGGTAATTTTCAACAACCCATCTTTCACCGTAAACACCTGGTTAGAATCATTATTCTTTCCTTTGTTCTTTAAAAAAGAATACCAGCCATTGAGATTTTTGCCGTTAAATAAAGGCTTGAATTTCTGCGCTGCAGATTGCGTTATAGAAATCCCTGAAAAGAGAACCAGCAAAATAAAGTGGGGCATTCTTTTCATAAAGATTTTTTTATGGAGTTGTAGTTATTTTATTTTCTCAAAATCAGCAGCCAGTTTATTCATAGCATCTGTTGTGAACATCTTGCCTGAATGAACAATGATCCTGTACCTGAACGTTACTGATTGCTTGGGTTGCAAAGAAAAATTCAATTCTTCTTTTCCATTGCTGAAAACTTTTGCTCCGAGTGGATTGACAGCAAACAAACCATAGCCTCTTGCATGCCAGTAGGC
>JAKFCI010000218.1:0-6332 GCA_036676725.1 Chitinophagaceae bacterium | reverse complement strand
GATGAAAAATGGGGATTCATAAAAAAATACTGGACAGAAAATTATAAGCTCTTTTTGTGATTAAGAAAAAGCTGCCTACAACATTGCATTGGCGTTATGGCGGCTGAAGGAATTAAATTCAGCATTAATAAATAATCAACTTCGGTTCTGGCTGGACGTTATTAATTAAGCTTTTGAATTTTTAAATCAACATTTATCTTTAATCAACATTGGTTCCGGCGCGAAGTAATTCTAATACCGCCACAAACGCCAATGCTTCAACGTTGGGCGTTATTTTATACAGACTGCAAACAATACAATGAATTGGGTAACATTAAAAGACAAAGTTTATTATTTGGACGGATCATTGCGTGATATTATTGTCTCTAACACGACAAAAGATGATTGGAAAATTTGGGTAGACTTTATAAACAAAAATTATAAAACATCTTTTTATGTTTATGAGACTGAAAAAGCCACAGACAAAATTGACTATTCAAAAATGTTGGATTATTGGAACGGCAAAACAGATTGTGCTGCTATGATTACTATTTATCTTGACAACATAATAATTAAGTGTAACTTTTTTGACCCGCAAGAAATAGAAAACGACATAGCACCTAAAGAATTTATCTCAATAGCAGATCATAAGCTATTAATGACATATATGAAAGGACTATCAAAAGTTCTAAACAAAAAAGTGATTTTGACACCAGAAAATTCAAAAGAAGTTATTTTATTATCGGTTGACAATGACCAAATTATTTTTGGCAATTAGATTCATATCTAACTTATGCAAATTTCGGTAGACAAAACAAACGCCCAACACTGCATTGCCGTTATGGCGGGGCGAAGAAATTAAATTCAGCATTTAATAAATAATCAACTTCGGTTCTGGCCAGACGTTATTAATTAAGCTTTTGAATTTACAATCAACATTAAATCTTTAATCAGCATTGGTTCCGGCGCGAAGGAATTCTATTACCGCCACAAACGCCAAGCCTTCAACGTTACCTGCTAAACGAATTGACACTCGGCAAAATCATATTACCTCTTTTATTGTTGACTCAAACTTTGTATTGTTGGACTGCATTTTACCAAGCACAATTCTTGCAGTACGACGAAAACTATGGACTTTTAATAAATGGGTTTGTGATTTCGTTAGCAGTATCTTTTATATTGGCAATTATGTGGTTTTGTAAACGACAGCTGATTAAAGAAAATAAAGTGGCTACAATACTTTGGACAATAATTGGCTCACCACTAACCTTTATCTTAACAGCCTTGTATTATGGTCAAATTTTCGGGACAACACTTTCAGGTTGACAACAGGACTATGAAAACTATGCCTAAAAAATTAATTCTTAAAATTCTTCTTACTTCCACTGTTATTTCAGTTGTTGTTTTCAGCTTGGTTTGCTTAGCATCATATGTAGTGACAAAGGAAAGCGTATACAATTATTCAGTGGGTTTTCCATATAAGTTCTTCCAACAATTCAGACTTAGTAATAGTGATTCAAATAATTGGGGGTGGACACCATATAACTTTTTTATTGATGCCTTACTTATTTGGACAATATCTCTTATAGGGTATTTATTATGGCTTAAAATTTTTAGTAGTTACAATAAAAAATGGAAGTTCAGCAGGTAACATTGCATTGGCGTTATGGCGGGGCGAAGGAAATAAATTCAGCATTTTATTAAAAATCAACTTCGGTTCTTGCTTGACGTTATTAATTATGCTTTTACATTTACAATCAACTTTATATCTTTAATCAGCATTGGTTCCGGCGCGAAGGAATTCTATTACCGCCACAAACGCCAATGCTTCAACGTTGCCTGCTATACAAACTACATGCATATATTCATAAAAGGACTTTTTTCGGTTGTAATCCTCTTGTCCTTAACAGGTTGTTTCGGATTGTTTGACAGCGGAAGTGATACTGTCGTAGATGATTATGAGGTAACCTGGATTGATTTACATGAAAACCGCAGTTTAAACAAAGGAGAAGAATTGGTTCCTGCATATGTTTATGCGGCTGGGCACAACAAACTATTTATATATGCGAAACAACATCCGTTATTAACAAATTCACCAAACAAGATTGATACAGCAATAACCAACTATTATATCATTGAGCGGACAAAAAATGGATTTCAGGACAAGCCCAAGTATGGACCTTTGACAAAGCAAAGTTTTGATAGTCTATGCGTAAAATTTGGTATTAAAAATCCTGAATTTGACATGACTTATCCAACCAATCTTTATTAATAATTCGAGAAAGAGTTCTTTTCAATAACTCTTTTGGTTGGACAACTTTTTTCGAGAGACAAAGAAAATCGTTCGTCATGAAAAACCTTTTCTGAAATGGTACAGCAGGCAACATTGCATTGGCGTTATGGCGGCTGAAGAAATTGAATTCAGCTTTTCAAAAAAATCAACTTCGGTTCTGGCTTGACGTTATTAATTAAGCTTTTAAATCTACATCAACACAATATCTTTAATCAGCATTGGTTGCTGATGAACTGCTGAAGCTCTTGCGCAGGTAACTGAAATTGAGTAGCTTTCGAAATTACTGTGAAAAACTAAAACAATATTATGTACCCACCACAAAGACTTTTTTTCGTCTTAACTCTTATATGTACCATTTTCGTTATTGGTTGTCGTAAAAAAGACAACAGTGCCCCACCCCCACAACTACCGAAAGAAGCAACTCTGTCGCATGTAAGAACGGATAACTTATCCGAAGCCCGATATGGTTTGGCAGCTGTTGGAGCAGGTTCAATGGTCTTTTTTGCAGGTGGCGTTACAGAGACTTCATCATCCGGTAAAGTTGATATCTATGATGTGGTAACAGATAAGTGGACGGTGAGTAATTTAAGCGTACCGCGTGCCGACCTGTCAGCAACAACGAATGGCAACCTGGTTTTCTTTGCCGGAGGCTCCAATCAGAATGGTTATTCAAAAACGGTAGATATTTACGATATCAGCTCCGGCCAGTGGACTACTTCCAACCTAAGTATTGCAAGAGCTTCAATTGTTGCTCTCAGTGCCGGATCAAAGGTGTTTTTTGCTGGTGGAATAGCTGATGGGCAAATCCTGAAGATTGTAGATGTTTATGATGTGGCAACTAAACAATGGAGTGTTCTGCAATTAAGCGAGGAAAGAGCAGTCTTTGCAGGAACAGCACTAAAGAATAAAGTTTTTTTTGGCGGTGGACTGAGTGCTAATCTATTCGTTTCCCAATCGATTGATATTTATGATGCCCTTCAAAACAGTTGGAGCCAAGGACAGTTGAGTGCAGAACGCTTTGACCTGGCTGCGGCTTCAGCAGGATCGAAAGTACTATTCGTTGGTGGACAAATTCCTAATTACATCACTTACACCAAACAGGTGGATATCTATGATATGGATAAAGGACAGTGGACCCTGGAGCATTTAAAGACAGGTCGTTCGCGGTTGACAGCTGTTTCCCTGCAACATAAAATACTTATAGCAGGCGGCATGGGAGATGATGGTGTATTACAAAGCATCGAAGTATATGATACGAAAACAGGTACCTGGCAGAATGAAATGCTTCAATTGAATGAACCCAAAGAAGAATTTGCCGGAGCCGCAGCAGGTACCAGGATACTTTTTGGGGGTGGTAATCACGGTGGTCCGGTAAAGACAGTGGACATTTTTCAGCTGCAATAAGATATCACCTCAAATACAAGTTTTCGGAAACCTATAAAGCAAAAAATTCAAAAAACAGATACCACTTCAAAAAATTAATCCATATCACCCTGCCCCTGCTCATGCTTCTTCACCCCGTCATCCCTGCCTGCGGGAAAAACCATCTCCTAATTTTAAAAAATAACCTTTAATCCTTCGATGCTGCATAGGAAAAGCCTCCCAGGTTATGAGAGGCTGATTCCATTTCTTACATAATGACCTTACTTCATGATGAACCTTTTTCCGCAATTCCTCCAGTTGATTAGCCAGAACTCTGACCTGTTTGGTTAAACCGGTTAAGACCTGGATTAATTATTCCAGCCAGGGATCCTGCACGGTCAAGGATCAAAAACACCATCGTGTTCTATTCTTTCAAGTTTAAGTTCCTTTCTCTCAGGCTTTTCAGCCTTTTCAAATTTTTCTAGCTTTTCATTCTTTCAGTACAAAATTGTTTTCGGGATGTTGCGCTTTGCGCTTGCCAGTATGAAGCAATTCTGCAACTGCTTTACTGATGGGCGACCGGCATTATTTCATAATACAACGAAAGTTGTATTTAATTCTCAATGAGAAACAAATTGAAAAAATAATTACTTAAACAGGTTTGTTTTTAAATACCTCCAGTCAAACAAAAAAGAAGCGGAAAGAAAAGGAAAAGCACTACAATTTATGTAGATTACTATTGTAATGCTTAACCAATGCGCCTGCTTATCCTAATATTATTGCTCATCTGCTGCAGCCCTGTTTTTAGTCAAACTGCACTTATTGACAGCCTGCAACAAGTTATAACCACAGAAAAAAAAGATGTACAAACATTAAGAGCATACCAGGCACTTGTAAATGAATACAGCCGCACAAACCTGGCAAAAGCAAAAAGTTATGCGCATGAAGGTTTGGTTATTACCAGGGACCAGCAAATGTGGACTTTACTCAGCGGTTTTTATTTTCAATTGGTTTCACTCCACCAAAACACCGGCAATACAGACAGTGTACACATTTACCTGCTGCAAATGCGGACGCTGGCTCAAACAACGCCTGGAAAAGAACGCGAAAAAGTGCTGGGTAATTATTACTCAGCATCAGGATTGTTTTATAAAAAGCAGGGAAATTATAAAGCTGCCCTGCCATTCCTTTTAAAATCCGCGGAGCTTGCACCCAAAATAAGTACACCGGAAGCGACAGCAGGTCAATACCTGAATGTAGGTAATACATATGTTAATATAGGTGCCTATGGCAAAGCATTACATTATCATCTTAAAGCACTGCGGATATTTGAAACGATTGGCAATAAAAAAGGACAATCATTCTGCTTTCAGGGTATTGGGGAAGGTTTTATTGAACTGGGTCAGTATGACAAAGCAATGATTTACATAAAAAAGTCATTGAATATTAAAAATGAGCTGGGAGACAAAAAAGGTGTCAGTAATGCTTTGTCCGGCCTGGGTCGCATTTATCATGGACTAAAAAAATATGACCAGGCATTTACCTATCTGACAGATGCGCTTAACATAACGAAAGAGTTGCAGTTAAAGCGGGAGGAAGGTAAAATATTAATGAGTATGGGACTGCTGCTCGCCGATAAAAACGAAGTGGAAAGTGCAATGAATTTTTACAGAAAAGGCAGGCAACTGGCGATAGAATCAAATGACTCCGCAGCTATTGTGTTAGCCAACAGGCAAATATCCGCTATACAAAAAACGCAGAAAGCACAGGTTACAGCAGAAAAACAATTGGTAAGCAATATCAATACAACCCAGCTGGCAGGAAATAAAAAAGAAGAGCTTTTACTATACAAAACATTATCTGATTTGTATGCAAAAAACGGAGCCGCAGATAAATCCCTGCTGTACACGAAAAAATATTACGAGGGAAGAGACAGCTTGTTGAGTAAAGAAGTACAGATGGAAGTGAGCCGGCTGGAGGAACAATACAAACATGAAAAAAAAGAAGCCGAAATAGCTTTATTAAAAAAAGATCAGCAACTCATACAGGCACAGTTAAAACGACAGAAGGATATAAAATTTGCTTTGATATTTTTTGCGATCCTTTTATTTATACTTGCTTTATTACTGATTAACAGATACCGGGTAGTTTCAAAAGCAAAACGTGTGATAGAAATGGAAAAGATGCGTAACCAGATTGCCAAGGATCTGCATGACGATATCGGGTCAACACTAAGCAGTATTAATATTATGAGCGGGGTAATGCTTCAGCAGTTTGATAACGGGTTAGCTGATACAAACGGACTGCGTAAAATAAAAGAAAATTCATCGGCTATCATGGAAAGTATGAGTGATATTGTTTGGGCTATCAATCCGCAGAATGACACGGTGGAAAAAGTGATTTTTAAAATGAAAGAATTTGCTTCTGACCTGTTGGAGCCATTAAACATTCGCTACAGTTTTGTTGAAAAAGGCAGCTTTTCTGCATTGCAACTCGATGCGCAGAAACGCAAGGATATTTATATGGTATTTAAGGAAACCATCAATAACGCTGCAAAATACAGTGGATGCAAAAATATTCAAATCGTGCTTGAGCATGACGGGCAGTCCCTGGTGCTTGTTATAAAAGATGATGGGAAAGGTTTTGATGCGCAGAAAATTAAAAAAGGAAACGGGTTGAAAAATATCGATGAAAGAGT
>JAKFCI010000217.1:0-8646 GCA_036676725.1 Chitinophagaceae bacterium | reverse complement strand
TTTACATTCAGGTCAACTTTGCCAGCGTGTTGAACAACCTTCATGTCATAGACAAACTCAAGGCCAGTTTGCCTGTTAATCTGTTTGAACACCTGCGACAGCGGGATATTCTTTTTCGAAATGGAAACTGTTTGCGCTTCTCCGCCCACAGCATACACCTGTACACTCGTTAAAAGCATCAATGCAATCGTTAATTTCATACGCATAAGCTTTTGTGTATGGCTACCTGCCCGCCACCAGCGGACAAAGCCATAAAGTAAAACTTTCATACTTTTGGTTTGTTTTTGGTTTGTAAAATTGGTTGCTGAATCGACTAATAAACGACCAAAGCATTGGCCGGGAGTGCTCGCTACACTTCCGGTTTTTTTTGGCAGCTTTTTTTATCTGGTAACGATAATTTTCCTTCCTTCTAAATTAAATTTCACCTTACCTGTCATTTCAAAATAACTGAGCAATTGCCTGAGGTCTTCTTTCCTCGATACAATTCCGCCTAATTGAGTTTCTGATAAATTATCCCGATATTCTACATCCACATCATACCACCTCGCAATCTGGCGCATGATCACTTTTATGTCTGCATTATTGAAATGGAATTTTCCATTTTTCCATGATACTACTTCTTCAAGATCAATATCCCCATTCAAATTAAAATCTCCGTTTTCCTTCCAAACGGCCTGCTGCCCCGGAACTATTACATGTTTTTTTCCGGCTTTGGATACCTGCACACTTCCTTCAAAAAGCGTAGTGGCAATTTTTCCTTCTTCACTATAAGCCATTACATTGAAATGCGTACCCAATACGTGAACCTCAGTGCCATTTACACTCACCACAAACGGCATGGCTTTGTTTTTTGCTACTTCAAAATAGGCCTCACCACTTATTTCCACCCTTCGTTCTGCGCCCACAAAAGCAGTTGGAAAACGAAGTGAAGAAGCTGCGTTCAACCAAACCCGTGTACCATCCGGTAACTCAACCTGGTATTGACCTCCACGTGGTGTAGTTAAAGTATTGTACGCAATGTCATTGGCACCTGCATTTGCAGAATTATAAGCCAGTTTTCCATCCAGTTTAATCACTGTTGTGTTGCCTTGTTGGGCCAGGTTACCATTTTGCATAGTATCCAGCACAATGGTAGAGCCATCGGCCAATGTTAATATCGCTTTGTCACCTCCGGGAAGAACTTCGTTTTTATAGGAATTATTTTTTGTTTCAGTTGCAGCAAGTTTTTTGTTATCCTTTTTGCTAATTATACTATAAGTGCCAAACAAGATGAGGCCAACTACAGCGGCGGCGGCGGCAATTCTGCTGAACATAAAAAACATTGATCTTGGCTTTAAAGGCACCACCCCGCTTCCGGGGATATTATCTTCCTTTGCGGCAGCATCCATTGTCTTTTGGAAAATAATGTCTGCCCTGTTATGATCTGCCAGCTCTGAAAGTGAGTCGTCTTCAAATAATTCTTCTATGTAATCTTTAAAGCGGGCTGCATGCTCTTCCTTTTGCAATAATTGCAGGAACGAGGATAACTCTTTTCTGGTTAACTGATTATTTATATAACCGTTCAACAGTTCGTCAAATGATGTATCAGGCATAATTTTTTTTGCTTCGTCCGTTAATCAGCGCATGTAATTGAGGATATTTTATCCTGAATTATGGCCCTGTTTAATAAAGACACATAAAACAGCGGCAGGTAGTAGTGATTTCAAAAAAAAATAAATTTCAGGAAAAGGATCCCTGCCTGCCATTGATGAAACAGCCGTGATTGTGCTGCTGCAATTAACGTTTATAGAAAAGGAGTGATATAATAAGTACCAATAATAACCCATCCTGATGGCCTTGAAGGTATGTCCGTATAGATTGCAAGGCTTTGGTCATGTGGCTTTTTACAGTAAGTTTAGAAATCGCCAGTCGTTCAGCAATTTTCGCATGATCAAGACCATCATTTCTGCTTAATTCAAAGACGGTACGTTGTTGAGGCGGCAATTGCTCAACAGCTTTCATAATCATTTGTCTGGTTTCTTTGAGAAACAATTCCTGCTCCGGCAAACCGGAAGTTTCAACAAAACATTGCTCCAGTTGCTCAATAAAAGGCAACTCTGTTGTTTTGTTACGCAACATATTATAGATGTGATTCCTCGCTATGGTAAACAAGAAGCTGTCAAATTTTTGTATGGATGGAAGTTGTTCCCGCTTTAGCCAGATCTTAAGAAACACATCCTGCACAATTTCCTCCGAAAGGATTGAGGATTTTGTAAGCACAAAAGCTACGGAATAAATTTTACGCCAGTAATGATCAAACAAACACCTAAAAGCTTTTTCATTTCCTTCGGCTGTTTCTAAAAGCAGCAGATTTTCGTTATCTAAGATTGAGGGTGGCAAAATCGTTGGTTGAATTGAAGATAAATCATCTGACTCCAATGCAAAGATACGCCACACGTTTTTTATTCAAGACTTATAATCTTTTTACTCATTTCACTGGAACAGAAAAAACGGCGGAACGTTTACCTGAACATGTGCGGCACAGTAATGTCAATAAAAATGATAACAGCACTCAACCGGTTAATTTTTTTTGTATGCGGACAGCAAACACATTCATTCCGGATTTAATGTTATTAGCTGCACCTGTTTTTTTATAGAGTATAAAATATTTGTTCAGTATGAACTGTGCAGGATGTTAAATGCAAATGATTCTGCCTAATCATAGTTAGTTTCAATTGAAAATATGCTCACAGGTCTTACTTTAAAAAAGAAGAGGTAATAGAAATTACCTCCGATTCAAAGTCAACGATTGCTATAAAAAACTTTTTACTGTTCAGTGTTAGTTTACTTAACCTGGCAACTATATTGTTTGGTAAATGCACTAGTGTTTATATTCTGCTGCATAAAAAAAAGGCGTTATTGTTATAATGAAAACCAGTAATTAAATTTTATCAGGAAAATATTGTTTGGAAAGATATCCTTCAAACTGCTCAACCCATCAGCCAAAACCTGGCTGCCTGGTTGAGCAAATGCCGTTCTGTCCTGAGACCATACAAAATTAAATTGAGAGCCACGGCGATATTCCCAGCGCAAAACCAGGTTGGAACGGAACTGGCTGAAATCGAAATCCGGATTCTGGAAATTATAGTCAACCGAAGCATTGTTATTCTCCGACACTTCGTATGCATTACCATTCAATGTTGTTTTTAATGCTTCAAAACGGTTATGATAATTGTTTGCCCTGGATTCAGTGATTCTTTTAAATTCTGAATATTTCCCAACTGTTGCAAATGGGCTTCCATAGTACTGAATCGACAGTTCAGGTGTTATATTATAATCGATCCTGAAAGTGATACCCATTGTATGCTGGTTTATTCTTCCGAGAATATACCTCGGTTCGCTGCCATTGGCAGATGTGGCGATGTATTGCAGATCATTTCTATTGGCTGAATAATTAAGGCTTGCAGATAGTTTTATGGTATTAATTGGAATGTATCTTATACCCGGTTGAATGGAATAATACCTTATACTGTTATTACCCGATGCGGCTAATTCTGAATTAAGATCGAAGAAAAGTTTTTTGGATGGATCTGTTCGCAGATAAACACTTTGATACAAAAATGAAGGAATCAGCATAGCACTTCCTCCACGTAAAATTCTTGTATCAAGCGATTGAGGAGTAAACCCAGTCGAACTATTGAAAGCGCATTTGTTCAAGAATTCCAGGTAAATACCAAGATTTACACTTGACGATAAATATCTCAATCCAAAATCCCAGTTATTTGTTTCAGACAGTGAAATATTATAGGTGCGAAAGATCGAAACAGGTTTATTTACAAAACAATAAACTGAATTTTTTTGTTTGATGATATCAGCCATTTGCATATAGCCCATGTCATTCAGGTCAAAGCCAGGTGAACGCCACGTTAGTTCGGTGGAATAACGCCACAATCCTTTGCTGCCTTTTCCGATTTTAATATTGCCGGCAAAGCCAGATAATTGTGTCGCCGTACTATCGATGTGTATGTAATCAATATCAGGCCGCTGGTAATAACGTGCTGAAGACTGCTGAAGATTAATCATCGCTTCATGACTGCCGGTGATAGTACTACCAACTATTTTTGCATCCACATAATATTTTTTATCATGCCATTGATGCAATAAATCAATCCCCCCTGTAAAGGCATTATGATTCATGAATTTAAGATGTGAAGCATTAAGGAAACGGTTTGTGGATGTAAAAATTCCTCCAAGCATTGTGTTACCTTGTTTATAATCCTGCTGCACCCTAACCAACGCATAATTGATGAGTGGTTCTACATTAATACGTTTTCTGTTACCAAATGAATCAATTTTTGCATATTCATTGGCAGTAAGACTTTGCAATGCTCCTATCGAAAAACCTTTGGCTGTTTTGCCACTCATTTTTGCTGCACCAAGTATGGTGGTATTGGCAGGATAATTTACAAACTCATTATTGTTCAGTGTTGGATAAAATGAAGGAGCATGCCCTATTCGCCTGCTGTAAAACAATGAGGAATTATCAAAGTCGAAACTGAAAATATTTTTCCCTTCGAGAAAGAAAGGACGTTTCTCTTCATAAAAAACTTCAAATGCAGAAAGGTTCATTACTGACGGATCCGATTCAACCTGTCCGAAATCAGGATTAACAGTAAGATCAATTGTGAGATTACTTGTAACACCAATTTTTGCATCCAACCCGGCATTACCAAACCATCGGCGGCCTTTGTTTGCAAATGGATTGTTTTGTTCCTTCTTAAACGTGTTCACTTTACCAAGTATATACGGCATAATTTCAAACCTTCTTGATTTTGGCAATCCGTGAATACCCTGAAGTTCTCCGAATAAATACAATATGCCTGGTCCTGTAGATGATTGCAGCTCCCAATCACTTTCCTGTTGCAAACGCTCAATCCATCGCCAGCTATGCAATCCCCAAACCTGCACCGAATCATTACTGTAACGAAGCTGGCTCAATGGAATTCTGAATTCTGCTGCCCATCCGGAATCCTCCCTGGCTGTTTTTACATCCCATACGGCATTCCAGTTTAAATCAAAATTCATAGGGTTGGTGATGAGCAAATCTATTTTCTGTCCTGCAGCGGTAACATCAAACTCAAACCCTGTGCGATGATCGTGATAACTATCAAAAGAAACGCCAACCATGTCGCCTCCAAATTCATCACGTCTTCCTGCTCTCCTGATAATTTTTTTTGGCAAGCTATCGAAGGCACGGATGGCTACGTAAATGTTTTTATCGTCGTAAAGAATTTTCAGTTGTGTTGGCTGTGATGGCTGAGCACCTTCGTTCGGTATCCACTGAATAAAATTGCCTGACCAGTTTCCCGTTTTCCAGCACACATCGTTTAACTTACCATCAATAACAGGTCTTTCTGTTAAAGAGATGCGGTTGGTATGATAAACCCTTACAGGTTTTTTTGTTGAATCGATTAAATTATTTTGAGAAGATGCTCTATTTAAATTTAAAAGCAACAGAAGGAGAAGAGTAATTGTTTTGTGTACGTTTTTCATGCCTGTTTTTTTAACTAACAGCTGCACTTGAAAGAAACAATTTCAGTTTCATATTTACAGCATGCCTTAGCTCATTTAATGCTGTAAAGCTATTCCTGAACATAAGAAAAAGAGGGTACCGGATGGGTAAAACAGGGTATGCAAATGTCTATTTAGCTTCGTAACCAGCTCATAAATGAAATTGTTACCTATAAATTTTGTTCTTTTTTAGTTGCCAGGTATTGCGAAGGCAATACTTTAAATTCTTCTTTGAAGTATTTAGTGAAGTTCTTCGGATTATTAAATCCTACTTCGTATGCAATTTCGGCCACGGTCATCCCGCTTTTTTCTAAAAGCTGTGCAGCTCTCTTTATTCTTATTGAACGAATAAACTCCAGGGGGGCCTTGCCGGTGAGGGAAAGAATTTTATTATACAGGGCCTTGCGGCTGAGATACATCTCCCGGCTGAAATCCTCAACCGAAAAATCGGGGTTGTCTATGAATTTTTCAACTACTTCCAAAGCCTGCTTTAAAAACTTCTCGTCAACAGGTGTTACCGTTACTTCGCTTGGATTCACTTCAATTTGCTTTTGAAATTTTTTCTGTAATAATTTTTGCTGTGCCAGAAGATTTTTAATGCGTGAAGCAAGAATTTCAAAAGTGAATGGTTTGGTAACGTAATCATTAACGCCTGCTTTTAAACCTTCCAGTTGTTTTTCCTCGCTGCTCATGGCGGTAAGCAGTATAACCGGAATATGGGCAGTCAGCATTTCGGTTTTAATTTTCTTCACCAGTTCTACACCATCCATGAGCGGCATCATGATGTCGCTTACTACCAGGTCAGGGTTCAGCATTTTTATTTTTTCCCAACCTTCTATTCCGTTTGTGGCCTCTTCAACATGATATTGCACATTTAGGTTATCTTTTAAATAAAAGCGCAAGTCTTCATTATCTTCCACTATTACAATTGTTTTTTTCTTACCGTTCTTATGACCTTCTTCAGCTATTATTTTTTCCGCATCTTCTTTCAGCATCGGGTTGGTTGCAGTGCGGGTTGATGAATCACAAATCCTGTTTGCAGGAAGTAAAACTGTAAAACAAGTTCCTTTCTCCGGTTCGCTTTTTACGGTTATTACCCCGTTGTGAAGTTTTACAAACTCTTTTGTAATGGCGAGGCCAATACCAGTTCCCTGGTTCACCATGCTTTCAGGAACATCTGTTTGAAAGAACCGTTCGAAAACCTTTTCATGCTGATCGGCAGGAATTCCAATGCCGGTATCTTTTACTTCTATAGTAAGCGTTCCGTCGTCTACGTTATTTGCAGGAGGGGTATACAGCATGTTAATACTTACCGTTCCATTATTATGCGTGTATTTAAAAGCGTTGGAGAGCAGGTTGAACAGTATCTTTTCAATCTTATCCTTATCAAAATAAATTTCGAGCTTGTCAATATTCGAAGAAAATGAAAACCTGATTTTCTTCTTTTCCGCAATATCCATGAAAGAATAGCTGATATCCCGGCTAAACCTCACAATATCGCCTATTGACGGATGTAATTTTATTTCCTGAACTTCCATCTTTCTGAAATCGAGCAATTGGTTTACCAGGTTTAATAAACGTTTTGCATTCCGTTGCACAAGGTTCAATTGCTTCTTCAGTTCTTCATCTGCACTTTGCCTGATGATCTTGTCGAGCGGTGCAATGATCAGGCTTAACGGTGTACGGAATTCATGGCTTACATTGGTAAAAAACTTGGTTTTTAACTGTTCCAGCATGTGTGCTCTTTCTGCTTCCCTGCGTTGTTGTTTTACTTCAAAGCGCATGTGTATCCTGTCTAATATAATGCGCCTGGCGAGTAAAAATAATCCTGTGGCGATCACTACATAAATAATATATGCAATGGGGGTTCGCCAAAATGGAGGTTGAATGTTGATTTGCAATGTTTTTATATCACTCCACAAACCATCCCTGTTTAATACTTTTACTTTAAGCGTATAATGACCAGGGTTAAGGTTTGTATAAGTGGCTCTTCGCTGGGTACCATCGGCATACAACCAGTCTGAATTAAAACCCTCAAGCATATATGCATAGTTATTCCGGTTGCCGGGGGCAAAATCAAAAGAAGCAAACTCAATTGAGAAAACATTTTCGGTATACTTCAGATCAATACTTTTAAGCTTTGACAATGACTGCTGCAGAAGAATACGGTTATTAACCAGTTCGCCGGGTTCTATATTATTATTTAATATCTGCAAACCGGTGAAAATGATTTCGGGATTATAAGCAGGTTTATGAATTGCAGAAGGATTAATAATATTAAAACCGGAAGGCCCGCCGAAAATCAATTCGCCTGCTCTTGTTTTGAGTGCTGCATTCTCGTTGAACTCACGGTTCTGAAGGTTGTTCATCTCATCATAACCAATGATGGAAAAACCAAGGCCGTGATCTTTTTGTTTGGGAATGGCATTATACAACCCGTTAGGTGTGGAAAACCAAAATGTTCCCTGGTTATCCTCTAGTAT
The DNA here is from genome assembly GCA_036676725.1 of Chitinophagaceae bacterium. GTDB lineage: Bacteria > Bacteroidota > Bacteroidia > Chitinophagales > Chitinophagaceae > Flavisolibacter. The sequence goes on along the minus strand of JAKFCI010000217.1, from coordinate 613 downwards.
ATTCAAAACTATATTATCAGGGAATCCATCGGAAGTAGTGAATACCTGAAAGTTTTTTGTTTGCTCATTAAACAGATTCAAACCCTCCCGGGTACCTGCCCAAATTCTTCCCTTGCTGTCTTCCAATAAACAAAAAATATTGTTGTTGCTTAAACTGTTCGGATCATTTGTATGTCGATAATAAACCGGCGCATTTTTATTCTTTTCAAAAAAGGCGATTCCGGCTGCTGTACCAACCCATAAATTCCCGCTTCTGTCCTGCAGGATGGCAGAAACAAAATTGGACTGTAAATAGTTTGGCTGACTTTCTTTAGCCTGATAATGTTTAAACCGGTTTGTCTTTCTGTCAAGAATATCTAATCCATTCCCTAAAGTACCAATCCAAAGGTTGTGTTCCCTGTCTTCAAATATTTCCCAGATATTATCATTTGATAAACTTGAAGGATCATTATCATTATGCCTGTAGTGTGTAAATTTATTTCCATCGAAACTATTAAGGCCACCAAAGTAAGTTCCTATCCAAAGTATGTTTTCATGATCAATCAACAGACTTACAATTACGTTACTGCTCAGGCTGTTTTTATTGTTTGGATCGTGCAGGTATTGTTTGAAT
>JAKFCI010000216.1:0-3668 GCA_036676725.1 Chitinophagaceae bacterium | reverse complement strand
AAATCTATCATCTTCGTTGCGTCGCACACTTGTACGTTCAGTAATTTTATGGGCAAGATTAACTGTAAATGGTAAACCATCAATGTAAAGTGACAACTGTCAAACCATAATTTTTATAGGGCATGCAAATCAAAAAGATTCTTTACCGTATTACACATTGGGAAACCTGGCATTACCTCGCCAAGTACATCCCGCTTTTTCCAACCTGGTTATGGTATTGCCTGCGTTCAGGTTCCATGTGGTTTTTTACACCATCCAATCCCACACTAACGTTTGGCGGTTTTGAAGGGGAAAACAAAAGAGAAATGTATGAACATTTGCCGCCCGAAGTTTATCCCAAAACAATTTACATTCCACACTCCTTATCGTTTGCCGAAGTCCATCAAAAATTAAAGGAAAATGATTTTCAATTCCCGTTTGCAGTGAAGCCTGACGTGGGCATGATGGGTTTAATGTTTCGTAAAATTGAAAACAGGAAGCAACTAGCGCAATACCACGAAGCCATGCCTGCCGATTATATTGTGCAGCACTTTGTGCCTTATCCTCTGGAAGTTAGTGTGTTTTATTACCGCTATCCAAATCAACAAAAAGGAACAATTACAGGTTTTTTACGTAAAGATTTTTTAGAAGTTACGGGTGATGGTCAATCAACCTTGTTGGAGCTAATGTTGCAATATCCACGTATCCAATTCCGGTTGGATGAAATGCGATCCAAGCATGCGCACCGACTAGATACCGTGCTCCCAAAAGGCGAAATATTTTGTTTATCGCCGGCGCTCAATTTAAGCCGTGGCGGTAAACTTGTAAGCCTTGAACATGAAAAAGATGATCGCTTATTAAAACTATTTGATGAATTGAGTCACCATGCCAAAACTTTTTATTACGGTCGTTACGATATTAAATGTGCTTCTATTGAAGATCTGAAAGAAGGCAAAAATTTTTCTATTCTTGAATACAATGGTTGCGGTGCCGAGCCACACCATATTTATGGCAATGGCAATAATATTTTCCAGGCTTATAAAATTGTTTTGCACCACTGGAAAGTACTGTATCAAATATCAAGGCATAATTACAATAGCGGCATTCCATATTGGTCACTACGCGAAGGCTATCAATATTTAAAAAAAGCCAGGAAGCATTTTAAAGAATTGAAAAGGATAGACCTGGAAATTGAATTATACAATTGATTAAGTGTTTATTGTTTCAGGGTTGTAAAAGAAATATGCCTCTACAAACGGGGAAGGCACAATTCTTTTACTGTTAGTACAAAGATGAGTTAATGGATTTTATTGAGGAAGCAAGTGTCGTTCAGCAGTACATAGATTATTTAAATAATAAAAATTTTGCCTGTATTGCTGCAAAGGCTGCAGTAGCCAAACAACAGGTTAATTGTTTGGTGCTGGATCACTTAGCTTGTCCAAAAGATGATAATGCCATTTTGCAGTTTTTGTATTCATTTGTTGACCAGTATAGAAGTTCAAAAACATTTTACCACAGCGCAGCCATCATTTTTAGAGGGCCGCAAATTTCTAATGATGCCCTGTTTGATAAAATGATGTGGCAAAGGCTTCAGTCCCTTTCGGACCTAGATGCAAAAGATCATGCGTACGATAAAAGGGTAGGTTCTGACCCCAAAGGCGCTAATTTTAGTTTTAGTTTGAAAGAAGAAGCTTTTTATATTATCGGGCTGCATCCAGCCAGTAGCCGTTTGACGCGTCAGTTTGCTTACCCAACACTGGTGTTTAACCCACACGATCAATTTGAGCAATTGCGCCAAACAGCCAAATACGAAAACATAAAATCGGTTGTTCGTAAGCGTGATATTGCTTACTCCGGTTCGGTAAACCCGATGCTGGAAGATTTTGGCGAAGCCTCGGAAGTTTATCAATACAGCGGCCGGCAGTACGACGATACTTGGGAATGTCCCTTAAAAATTAATCATGCAGCAACTAAACATCATACCACCCCGTAGCGGTGTCGCATTTATTTTAAAAGAAGGTCAAAAATTGAAAGTTGTAGACATCGAAGGGGAGCAGGTGTCGGATTTTATTTGCTATAACCTGCACGATAAAGCCGAATATCTTTCCTCAGGCCGCACCATTGATTATGCCGAAACGATCTACCTTACCAAGGGCCACCCTTTTTATTCGAACCGAAGTAATGTTATGTTCGATATGCTGGAAGACACTGTTGGACGACACGATTTTTTATTAACACCTTGTAGTGCCGATACGTTTCGCATAATTTATGGTCATACCGAGCCGCACCGGGGTTGTTTTGGTAATTTATGTGAAGCCCTGGAAACCTATGGTATTGCGCCGGATGCCATTCCATCTTGTTTCAATATTTTTATGAACGTACCCGTGGATAGCAACACTGGAAAAGTTTCTGTGCTGCCTCCTAAAAGTAAAGCGGGAGATCATATTATTATTCAAGCCCGCATGGATTTAATCGTTGGCATGACCGCATGTTCGGCGGAGATGTCGAACAATTATTCTTTTAAGCCCATTGGTTACGAGGTGATGGCAGGATAATACCGCTACGTAAAGGCAAGTATCTTTTGCTGATTTTATTTTCTACGAATGACCGAACTGGTGCTTTTTCATGTTCAATAGAAATACAGAACGCACAAGCGTGCGACGCAACGAAAGTTTCATAGTAGCATTTCTGTTCGGTAAATAAAAATTCATTTCCGTGTATAAATTCGTTGCAGCATTTCGTACAACTGAGGGTGGGTTGATTGAAAGATCAGGGGCTGTTCGAAAAAATATTCTGATAAAACTGCAAAGCATTCAACCGGGCTTGTGGCGGCATAAGGGTCTATGTCAGATAACCCGCTACGGATGTCATTCATGGTGGCTTCCATTAAATGCTGCCATTGAGCCATATATTTTCGCTGCAATAAAATTTCCGGAACGCCGTCTAAGGTGCCGTCCATTTTATCTATCAAATGAACAAATTCATGAATGGCGGTATTTCGGTTGTTCTTATTATTAATAAAACCCTGGCGCAGGTCCCATTTAGAAATGATCAATACATTTTGTAATGCGCCGGTACCCACCATACCGGAGATGTTTCGTTCGCTGCCATGTTGCTCGTAATCCATATTAAAGTTGCCGGGATATAACAACACCTCTCTCAGGTTTACATACTCCCAATCGGGAATGTAAAAAACCGGGATAATAGCTGCAGCACCAATCAGCACACGATCGAGGTCTTCAACTTCGGCATTGGCACCGGTGATCTTTACAGCAGAAAGAAATTTTTGAAAGCGGGTTTCGAAGATCGTTTTTTCATCTTCGTGCAGGTTGGCGTAAAAAATTACATAATCATTCAATAGCTCCTGGAAATTTACCGGCCATGCAATGGATTGTACTTGCTTTGGTTTAAAAACAAACAGGATGATAATGATGATAAGCAGTAAAGCAAAAAATACCTGTAGGGCAGTAACCATCGGGCATTGAAGGTAAAGCATGAAATTTATATACCGCTTTCTGAACGAGTCCAAGATTGGTTTTGTGTCTTGCAATGGTGGTTGACAAAGAAGTTCAAATATTTTGAGTAACTGTTTCTTTACCTTTCCGCAATGGAAGTAAAATTTTTTTGCCCGCATTGGGGCAGCGAAGATTTACCGTTTTCTGAATTTATTGCCAGGTTAAAAAATGCCG
>JAKFCI010000215.1:0-4823 GCA_036676725.1 Chitinophagaceae bacterium | reverse complement strand
GCACAGACCGATGAACTGAATGAAACATTTGGTTTTAATGCTGCAGAAATATCTTATGTATTGCTTTCGCATGCGCATATCGATCATTCAGGTTTGCTTCCGAAACTGGTGAAGGAAGGTTTTACCGGAACTATCTATTGTACCGCCGCAACCAAAAGTCTTGCAGAAATTTTAATGTATGATAGTGCAGAAATACAAACCTATGATGTAGAATTTCAAAACAAAAAAAGAGCAAGCCGCAACTTGCCGCCTTTTGAACCTTTATATACAACAGAACATGTTGATCAAACAATGAAATTGTTTGAAACCATTGAATACAACCAGGAATTTAATGTAACCGGCGATGTAAAGGCTTTATTTACCAATAGTGGTCACCTCGTAGGTTGTGCCGCCATTCACCTAACCATAACCGAAGCACAAAAAACAACCCGCCTAACTTATAGTGGTGATGTTGGCCGGTACAGGTCTGTATTGTTGCAGGCGCCAGAAGAATTTCCACAGGCCGATTATATTATTCTGGAAAGTACTTATGGAAACAAGCGCCACGACATCAGTTTCGCAACAATTAAAACTTTGAACCAATGGATCACTAAAACATGCCTGGAAAAAGGCGGCAAATTGATCATTCCTGCATTTAGCGTTGGCCGAACACAGGAAGTGTTGTATGCACTTAACCAGCTTGAGTTAGAAAATCGTTTACCCGAGCTTCGTTATTTTGTCGACAGTCCGTTAAGTTCAAAAGCAACAAAAGTTGTAAAACAATACACCGAACATTTTAATGACCGCCTGCAGCAAGTATTATCAATCGATGATGATCCGTTTGCCTTCACAGGATTAAAATATATCGATTCGGTCGAAGACAGTCAAAGACTTACCGATTACGAAGAACCCTGTGTGATCATTTCAGCCAGCGGCACTGCCGATGCGGGTAGAGTACGACACCACTTGGCAAGAGCGTTAGAAAATGAAGCCAATAGCGTTTTAATTGTTGGTTATTGCGGCGAACAATCAACAGGCGGACAATTGGTGGCCGGCATAAAAGAAATAGAATTGTTTGGTGAGCCCTATACAGTAAAAGCAGAAATTGGGCAAATGACGGGAATGAGCGCCCATGGAGATTGCGATGACCTTTGCCAGTTTGTGGCTTGCCAGGAGGCGGAAAAAGTAAAAGGCATTTTCCTGGTGCATGGCGAATATTTGGTGCAGCAAGATTTTGCGGGAAGATTGGAACGCAAAGGCTTTAACCATATTGAAATTCCATCGGCTCACCAGGAGTACGAACTGGAATAGATTTTTTAGCCGGCGGCGAAATGGCTATTTAGCTTTTCTTGCGACGCTCCGTTCAACTGCAAGAATATATTGTACATAAAAAAACCCGCTGTTTTAGCGGGTTTCAGCATAAAAACTTAAGCTAGCTTTCGGCAGGTGTTGCTTCCAGCAATTTCATCAATTCATCCAGTTTTGGAGAAAGAATGATTTCTGTTCTCCTGTTTCTTGCCCTGCCTTCCGGTGTTGAATTTGTTTCAACCGGCTCGTAAAAACTACGTCCGCTGGCGGTAACTCTTACCGGGTCAACTTTATATGTTTTTGTAAGTATGCGAACAATGGAAGTCGAACGTCCAACGCTCAAAGCCCAATTATCTTCATATTTACTTTTAATAGGAATAGAATCGGTATGTCCCTCGATCAATACATCAATATCCGGGTTTTGGTAAAGTACTTCAGCCAAAGTTCCTAAAGCTTCAATTCCTTTCGGATTTACTTTGGCACTGCCGGAAGGAAACAATAAACTTTCCTGCAAACTCACATACACTTTACCATTTTTAATTGATACGGATAGTTCATCAGGCTTAAAATTCACCAGGGCATCCGTCATTTTTTTACGCAAATTTTCAATGGCTTGTTTTTGTTGGTCCATTAACTGGCGCATTTGCGACAAGCGCTTTTGCTCTTCTTCTAATTGCTCCTGGGTCATTTTACCAAGTCTTGCCATTTCCGCAGCATTTTTTCCTGCAGCATCAATTTGGTTAATTAACCGGCTGTTTTCATTTTGCGATTCGCTTAACTGTGTTTTTAAGTTGGCAATATCTTTGTTCAAACCTTCTATCTGCGCCATTAAATTTTGTTCGCGGCTTAAGGCGTCTTTATATTTCCTGGACGATACGCAGGAGCTAAACAGAACAAGAACAATTATCAAAACAGGTAAAAAACGGCTATTAGTCATTGGCTAAATTTTACCAAAGGTGGAAAAAACTATGCCGATTTCCTTTATTGATTTTTAATTTACAGCATGCACCTAAATTTCGAGTTCAAGGCAAAATCAAATAACCTCCAACAATTGGAAGAAAAGTTGCTAACAATCGATCCGGTTTTTAAAGGAGAAGATCATCAAACGGATACTTATTTTAATGTACCTAATGGGCGACTAAAATTGCGTGAAGGAAATATTGAAAATGCATTGATCCATTACCAGCGCCACGATTCTGCCGGGGCAAAACAATCGGATGTTATATTGTACGAGCACCAACCCAACGAAGCATTAAAAAATGCACTTGTTGCAGCGCTGGGCATAAAAGTAATTGTTGAAAAAAAACGCAAAATCTATTTTGTAGGAAATGTAAAGTTTCACTTCGACCATGTAACGGGACTGGGCCATTTTATAGAAGTAGAAGCCATTGATAAAGATGGCTCCATTGGTATTCAAAGGTTAAAAGAACAATGCAACTATTACGCTGAATTTTTTGGCATTCATGGCAATGAATACATAGCCAGCTCCTACAGCGACCTTAAATTATGGGCCGTGTAGATCGCTTCGCTATTTCCCCATTAAAAATTAAATTTTCCGCCATAAAAACAGCCTTTTTTTCTACCCTCTTGATTTCCTGCATTTTAAAGATATCGCCTCAAAAACCTTTTTATGGCACAGGATTTCGAGTACTTTATAAAAATTAATTTTATGGAACCCAATAAAAAGAACAGCGGGGATAATAAAACGTTTCTAAACCTTGACGAGGAAAGACTGGAAGGTTATGCAGCAGCCGAAATGGCCGATAGGGGACCCAAACCAGTAGTAAGAGGCAAATCCGAAGCCGACACGGATGCAGCAGGTTTACACCCGATAACTGATTTAAATGACGAAGTAGGTGATGAAGATGAGGACGATGATGATGATATTGATGATACAGATATTGAAATAGACGAAGTGGACGTAGACATCGAGGAAGCTACAATCATTGAAGATGTTGATTTAGATGAAGATGACATTGATCTTGATGATGATGAGGAAGATGAGGACGATAATATTTAAAAAAAGTAAGAGCAGTTTATTAGCTGCTCTTTTTTTTGGCGATGATTTCTTTTAGCCGCATGGCATCTCTAAAAGCATGACCATGTATATCATTATTAAAAAATACCCAGAGTTCATGTTTTTCTTTTACCCAGTTTTTCATTTTTAATGCAAATTCGTTCATCAATTCATCGTTGTAAGACGAAGCATATAATTCTTCCGGGCCATGAAATCTTATATAAATATTTTTTGCCGTAACCATTTCCGAATAAGGAAAGGCTTTCCCTGATTGAGAAATCACCAAGCCGATATTATATTTCGCAAGCAAGGTTAATGCATCATTTTCAAACCAGGTGTCGTGCCTTGGCTCTAACACAAATTCATATCCTTTATAATCATTTTTGAGTATTGAAAAAAAGTGATCAGCAACTTCATAATTAAATTTCACCATCGAAGGCAGTTGCACCAAAACAGGTCCCATCAACTTTTTCATGGGTTCAAAAATTTCAAAAAAACGTTGGAGTGGTTCTTCCGGGTCGCGAAGCTTTTTCATGTGTGTTAGAAACCTGCTGATCTTGGGACAAAATCGAAAACCTTTTGGCACCTTTTCCATCCAACCCTGAATCGTTTCTGGTTTCGGCAGGTGATAAAAACTTGTATTGATCTCTGTTATATCAAAATTTTTTGCATAGAAAGAAAGGTAATCGGTTGGTCGCATTTTAGGCGGGTAAAAAATTTCTTTCCAATGCTTATAACTCCAGCCAGAAGTGCCTATGTGTATCCTGTTTTCCTTCATGTTAATGAACCCTCAAAGAAATGTGCCATACAACTAACTGGCACGGCTTTTCGTCAATTATAGCGTTAAGGAAAAAACCTTGATTTATAAATACATGAAAAGATTGTTTTTTGGTAAAAAACAAACAATAATGCCCGTTCAGCAACAGGCCATGCCTTCGTTAGCTACCTGCCTGATGATGGACCTTTTAGGTTATGTGAGTTACGGAATTCCTTTTCTTGGTGAGTTTATAGATATTATTTGGGCGCCGATTTCCGCTATAATTTTTATGAAGTTATTCGGGTTTAAAAAAGGATTTTTTGGTGGCGTATTTAATTTCTTCGAGGAATTAATGCCCGGGCTTGACTTCATTCCCACATTCACCATTACCTGGATGATCCATTATTTTAAAAGAAATAAGGCAACTTATTTTATTCAACCGGCTACAAGGTAATTAACGACTCCATTGTTAATTGCTCTTTATCAATAATTATAAATTGAGCCGCGAAACCCGGCTCAATTTTTCCATATTGTTTTTCACATCCTAAAACTTCTGCAGGATAAAGACTGCACATACGCAGTGCTTCTTCAACTTCAATACCTGCTTTTTTTACCAGGTTAATAAACGAACTATACATCGTTAGTGCAGAACCACTAAGCGTTCCATTGACTTCATATTTATCCCCATTTAGTTCATGCTTGTAAGGTCCAACCCCGGTTCCAGTTACGGCATCCGTAATAACAAACAAGCGATCCTTCATT
>JAKFCI010000214.1:0-7818 GCA_036676725.1 Chitinophagaceae bacterium | reverse complement strand
CCTTAACAGGCACTGTTTTATCTACCTCCAGTAGTTCTGACGCCCAACGTAACGGGAAAATTTTACCAAGTGTCGGTCTGGCACTGGTGCCCATAAAGGAAGCAGCTGTGCCAAATAGAAATGTAGATCAAAACCAGGCGGGTTTAATCAGGACATCCATTAAACGCCTTGAATATTTAGTTAGAGATAACAACCTCACCGGGGCCCGCGATGCGGACATTGTTAAAAAAACTCAAAAGCTTCGCGAAGAATTGAAACAAGTACAAATTCAGTTGATTGATGTTCCGATGGAATTGACCAACAACTTTACCGAAGAAGAACTGGATAAATACTTCAACAGCCCCAAAGTGAATAAAAAATACAGGTTAAAAGGCCGCTAACTATTTGCAGCCTTCTTTTCTTCTGGTATCAATAATGTATTGAATCTTCCATGCGCCATTCAACCTTACCAGTTGAAAAGAGTTAACGCCGCAATGGCTAAACTTATCACTTACATAAAATTGGTAGGGGGTCCAGGCAATTGCTAAATCTGCGTCGATCTTTATAACATCAAAGGTTATACGTTCGTCATAAATTTCGGTATGTGGTTTACCAATAAAAGCTACAAAATCATTTATGTTTTCACTGCGAACACTTAATTGACCTTCTTTATTTTTTGCAATGGTTTGTAAAATGGCGCCCGGTGCAAATGCAGTACGCATTAACGTTGTATCCGAAGTACGCATGCCATCAAACATGGCAATAATTGGCGCTTTAACCTTTTCTTCATCGGTTTGTGCATACGATTTAATAGTAATAAGTGTTAAAAAGAACAATAAATACTTCATGTAAAAAATTTTAAGAAAATTCGGAAGGTTTTTTGTTTCAGTAAAGTAAATTAAAAAGCAATGAAAATTCCCAAGTTATTATCAATGGTTGTACTTGCAATATTGATGGTTGCAGGTATTGGTTGTACAACATTACAAGGAACGATGGATGGTTATGAAGATGAAAACACTTCGTACAGGAGATCAACTTATGATGATCCTTTCTTTTATAATAGTTATGATAGTCGTCCTGTTTTAGTAAGAGATGTGCGCACAGGAAGAACTTTTTATGTTTATCCTAATTCGGCAAACACCTATTACGATAACAGGTATTACAACGACAGAAGATATGACAGAAGATATGATGACCGCAGACGCTATTATAATAATACCAGCAGAACGCCGGTAGTTACAGATGCGCAGAGAAGGGAGCAAAAAGAAAAAGCCCAGGAATCAAAGAAAACCATCCTTGGAAAACAGAATTAAAAAAAATCCCGCTTGACGCGGGATTTTTTATTTGATATATCCTAAAATTTTTAACATGCTTTGTGCCGATTGTTCTTTGGCATAAACCCAATCAACCAGTTTCCCGTTTTTATCATGTTCAATTATTATGTGTTTAGGCGATGGAATGAGGCAATGTTTAATTCCACCATAACCGCTTATTTGATCCTGGTAAGCACCAGTATGGAAAAAGCCAACATATAAAGGTTCGTCTCCAATTGCCTTAGGCAAAAAAACTTCATTTATATGTTCTTCAGAATCGTAATAATCATGACTGTCGCAGGTAATGCCCCCTAAAACAACCCTTTGTGGTTCCTGGTCCCACTTATTTATTGGTAGCATTAAAAAACGTTCACCTATCCCCCAGGTATCCGGTAATGTTGTAATAAATGATGAATCGATCATGTACCACATTTCCCTATCGTTCTGCGCCTTTTGCCCGATAACGCTGTATATGTGTGCCATGCTCTCCCCTACAGTGTAACTCCCAAACTCTGTAAAAATGTGCGGCATAGGCACTTTGTTTCTTTTACAAGCAGCTTTTATATTACCAACAATTTCAGTGATCATAAACTGGTAATCATATTCAAAGCCAAGAGAGTGTTTTATTGGAAAGCCACCACCAATGTTGATCGAATCTAATTCAGGACAGATCTTTTTTAGCTGGCAATAAAGGTTAATGATCTTGTTTAATTCTGACCAGTAATAAATATCGTCTTTAATACCTTTATTTAAAAAGATATGAAGCATTTTCAATTGAAACTTGTCTTCATAGCCTTCAATATTATCTACATAAAATTCAAGTATATCTTTTGCACGTATGCCTAGGCGTGAGGTATAAAAAGGAAAAGTTGGTTCTTCTTCTGCAGCCACCCTTATTCCTAATTTAAAAGGCCCTTTTACAGATCTTTTATAAGCTGCTAATTCATCTTTATTATCTAAAATGGGAATAACATTTTTAAAACCGCTGTTTAATAATTGAGCTATGCGGCGTGTATATCCTTTTTGTTTAAACCCGTTGCAAATAATAAATATGTCTTTATTGATCTTCTTCTTTTCGTAAAGCTTTTTTATGATCTCCAGGTCATAAGCATAGGAAGTTTCCAGGTGAATACCATGTTGTAAGGCTTCTTCAACTACAAAACTAAAATGCGAACTCTTTGTACAATAACAATAGTTGTATTCTCCTTCGTACTTGTGCTTTTTAATTGCCTTTGCAAACATGTCTTTTGCCTTGTTGATCTGCATGCCAATTTTAGGCAGGTAAGAAATCTTCATTGGCGTACCATACTTGTCAATCAGGGCTTTGATGTCTATGCCATTAAACTGGAGATAATTGTCTTTTAGTTCTAAACCTTCCTGTGGAAAATCAAAGGTTTGTTCTACAAGTCCGAGATATGAATTGGTCATTGAGGGGTAAATGGGTTATTCAGTGAACAGGTTTATATTAGTTACAAATGTATGCAAAAACAAAGCCGCCCGTTTATGACGGAGCGGCTTATGAAAATTTATTAACCAATGAATACTATTTAACTTGAGCAACCAAAGCTTTAAAGCTTTCAGGATTGTTCATTGCTAAATCAGCTAACACTTTACGGTCAAGGCCAATGCCTTTTGTATTTAAAAGGTTAATGAATTGAGAGTAAGTCAAACCTTCTTCACGAACAGCCGCATTAATACGGGCAATCCATAAACGACGGTATTCTCTTTTCTTCAACTTACGGCCAATGTAGGCGTAAGTCATACCTTTTTCAACTACGTTTTTGGCAACAGTGTAAACGTTTTTACGTTTGCCATAAAAACCTTTGGCTTGTTTTAATATTCTTTTACGGCGAGCTTTGGAAGCTGCTGAATTTACGGAACGTGGCATATCTAATTAGTTTTAAGAATTAAAGTTTAAAAGTTTAGCTCGGTGCTATTTCAACGCTAATAAGCGCTGTACAAAATGCATGTGCGATTTTGCAACTTCTCCATCTTTACGTAATGCACGTTTCCGCTTTTTTGATTTCTTTGTAAGAATGTGACGTTTAAAAGATCTCTGGTGAGTGATCTTCCCGGTGCCGGTTACTTTGAACCTTTTCTTGGCACTCGAGTTTGTTTTTACCTTAGGCATTTTTAATGCTATTATTATAATTCAGCCCTTGAGGCGACCTCCACAGAGAGATACTTAGGGAGCCTCTTTAAGCAATATCCCGTTTAAAACGGAGCGCAAAGGTAAAAGATTTTCTGATGTAAAGAATTCTAATTTAAAAGAATTGTTGTTAAGCCCTTGTTGATATTAGCTTTTAATTTCTCATTTTCCTGTCTCTCTTTCCTATTTTCTAACTAATTCCCAATTCTTCCTTTAACTTCCTTGTCAATTTTGCTTTTACTAATTCGTAACTCTGTTTTACAAAGTGTTCCCACTCCTTTTTATTTAAATTGTTTGGCTTATTAACCAAAACCCATTTAGCTTTTGCCATGTAGGGTGCTGGTATAAAACCATCGCGGACGCTCATTTCATCATATTCTTCATCCTTAACTTTAAACGAGCAGGTAAAGGGTGGCTCAAGCGATGCAACACAAAACATTTTTCCACCAACTGAAAAAACCAGGTCGTTGCCCCATTTAACATCCTCCACAACAGCAGGTAATTTCAAACAAATTTTTTGAAGCGTTTCTATATCCATAATTAAAAAATCCGCAACCAGTAAGCTGCGGATCATTTTTAATATAAATTTTTTAGGCCGTTTTTGTTTCTGTTTTCTTCTTAGATCCTTTCGGCGTAAAAATGGCCAACATTCTTTTTCCTTCCAGCTTCGGCATACTTTCCAGTGTACCAACTTCTGCAAGGCGTTCGGCAAATTTCAATAATAATAATTCGCCGCGGTCTTTAAACTGAATGGCACGTCCTTTAAATTGAACGTATGCTTTTACTTTATTTCCATCCTTTAAAAAGCTTTCCGCATGTTTCGATTTAAAATCAAAATCATGATCATCGGTGTTAGGCGTAAACCGAATTTCTTTCATTTCGGTGGTCTTCGCCTTTGCCTTCATTTCCTTTTCTTTCTTCTTCTTATCGTATAAAAACTTATTGTAGTCGATAATTTTGCACACCGGCGGATCCGCTTGTGGCGAGATCTCTACCAGGTCTAATTCCTGTGCCTGCGCCATTTTCTGCGCTTCCTGTGTGGGGTAAATACCGATGGTTACATTATCGCCAACTAAACGAACCTGCGGTACTCTGATGTGATGATTAATGCGGTGCTCCGCTTCTCTACGAACAGGGAATCTGCCTCTTCCGCCTCCAAATCCCCCGGGTCTGTTAAACCCTCCTTTACTTGGTAATGCCATTTACTTTTTTTTGTGAATAATTATGATACCAGCTACGCATTGCTATTAAGCTTTTGTTGCGTCGCACATGTAAACTTTCTGTTCGCTGTCAACAATTTTAATGTCAGCAACTTTTTATTTATTGATTAAACTCCTCTGCGCTCTTTCACTTCATCGGAAACTTCACTTACAAATTCATCAACCAACTTAGCACCAAGGTCGCCTTTTCCTTGTCTTCTTACTGCTACTTTTCCTTCATTAACTTCTTTTTCACCTATCACCAGCATGTAAGGTACCCTCATCAACTCTGTATCCCTTATTTTTTTTCCAATCTTTTCGCTGCGGTCATCTATCTCAGCACGAATATCCGCTTTTTTCAATTTTTCCAAAACATCTTTTGCATAGTCCATAAATTTATCCGAAATCGGTAGAACCTTTACCTGCAGAGGTGCCAGCCAGGTTGGAAACTTTCCGGCATAATGCTCAAGCAAAAATCCAATAAAACGTTCATGGGTACCTAATGGCGCCCTGTGAATGATCAAAGGGGTTTCTGCTTCATTATTTTGATTGGTAAATTCTAAATTAAATCTTCTGCCCTGTGCAAAGTCAACCTGGTTGGTTGCTAAAGTAAATTCTCTTCCAATCGTACTCCAAATCTGCACGTCGATCTTTGGACCATAAAACGCACCTTCATCCGGTACTTCAACATATGGAGTTCCGGTTTCTTTTAATACCTGGCGTACCATTTCTTCAGTTTCCAGCCACAACTCGGGTTCGTTCACATACTTAACACCCAATTTTTCTTTAGAGTGTAATGATAAACGCATCACATATTTATCAATCCCGAAGATTTTAAAATATTTAATGTACATATCATTAACAGCACGAAACTCCTGGTTGAATTGTTCCTTCGTGCAATAAATATGTGCATCATTCATGTGAAGGCAACGTACACGCATCAAACCAAACAACTCACCGCTTTGTTCGTACCTGTAACAAGTACCATATTCGGCAAGCCTTAACGGAAGGTCTTTATAACTGTGTTGTTCAGCCGCAAATATTTTATGATGGTGCGGACAGTTCATTGCCTTCAAATAATATTTTACACCTTCCAACTCCATGGGCGGGTACATACTATCCTGGTAATACGGCAAGTGACCACTTGTTAAATAAAGATTCTCTTTGGCTATGTGTGGTGTAACAACTCTTTTATAGCCTGCCGCGGTTTCTGTTTCTTTTGCCAACCGCTCTAATTCTTCAATAATGATCGTTCCGTTTGGCATCCACAAAGGAAGTCCGGGACCGACATCATCATCCATTGTAAAAATGCCTAGTTCTTTTCCCAGCTTACGGTGATCTCGTTTTTTTGCTTCTTCCAACAACAACAAGTATTCATCTAATTGTTTTTGCGAAGGAAAAGTAACGCCGTATATACGTGTTAACTGCTTATTTTTTTCATCACCTTTCCAATAAGCACCTGCAATATTTGTAAGCTTAATTGCTTTTATAAAACCTGTGTGTGGTATGTGTGGTCCGCGACAGAGGTCGGTAAAATTTCCCTGCGTATAAAAAGTAATTTCTCCATCAGCCAGGTTTTGCAACAGATCTAATTTGTATTGATCTCCCTTTTCTTCAAAGTATTGAACAGCATCGCTTTTAGAAATTTCTTTCCTAATGTAAACATTATTTTTTTTCGCAAGTTCCGCCATCTTCACTTCCAACTGGCGCAGGTTTTCTTCATTTATAGTTGCACCTTCCAGGTCTACATCATAATAAAAACCATTATCCAAAGCCGGTCCTACCCAAAACTTTGCACCAGGAAATTGTGATTCAATAGCCTCCGCCATTAAATGCGCTGATGAATGCCAAAACGTATTTTTTCCGCCGCTTTCTTCCCAGGTT
Organism: Chitinophagaceae bacterium; assembly: GCA_036676725.1. Taxonomy (GTDB): domain Bacteria; phylum Bacteroidota; class Bacteroidia; order Chitinophagales; family Chitinophagaceae; genus Flavisolibacter. The sequence goes on along the minus strand of JAKFCI010000214.1, from coordinate 1,294 downwards.
AATAATTTTAAATTGGCATCTTCATTTAACGGTCGTGTTGCATCCTGTACCTGGCCATTTATTTCGGCAGCCAAAACTTTTCTTGCCAATCCTTCCGAAATTGATTTTGCAATATCAAGGGCCGAACTTCCCTTGGCAAATTTGCGTTGTGCCCCATCAGGCAATGTGATATTTATTTGTTGCTCCATATAAGAGCGGCAAAATTAACAACTCTTTGCCACAGTAAGCCCTAAGCGTCGATACATAATATTTAATTTCACAACTTGATGATTGCAAGCCGAAATAAAATTCTATTACTGCTGTTCCTTTTCTCATTTTTAAATATTACAGCATCTTCCCAAAAACTAACCGGGATTTGGCGGGGATATTTTATAACAGAAGGTGGAGAGCAATACAGGCTTGAATTCCAGGTGCAGCAAAATCGTTCACTTTCTGTAACCGGCGTGTCTTATTCTTATCTTGATAAACGTTTTTATGGCAAAGCAAGCATGACCGGAAATTTTGCCATCAAGAATAAAATATTTCAAATACAGGAAACACGAACTACCGAAGTACGAAATGTTGGTGGTGGCGGCACCTGTCTTATGAATTATAAATTCACTTATGAAAAGTCCGGCAAAGAAGAATTTTTGGAGGGAACTTATGTAGGCAAATCAGAAGATAGGATCAATCCAAAAAATAATGGTGTTTGGGGCGACTGTGGTGGCGGTAAGGTTTTTCTACGTCGTGTAGATAATTCTGATTTTTATGTGGAACCATTTTTACGGGAAAAACCAATTGCCAAATCAACAGCAAAAAAACCGCTCGCTAAAACTTCAGTAACAAAAAAAACGCCACCAGCAGTTAAAAAAACAACTGCACCTCCTAAAACAACTGCCAAAAAACCTGTTGGTAAACCTCCGGTAAAAAAAGAAACAACTACCGCTAAAACAAAGATCAAAGAAGTTGAAACCATTAAGGGGCCTGAATTAACTGAAATCCCACAGAAAAAAATAGTACCTAAAAAGATTGACATTCCCACCCAAACCCGGTCTCGGAAAAATGAATTAATCAAAACTTTGGTGGTTGTAAATGAAGATATTACAATCAAACTTTACGATAACGGCGAAGTGGATGATGATACCATTTCTGTTTACCTTGATGACCGCGTAGTTATTTCTAATAAAAGACTGTCTGCAGCTCCTATTTCACTAAAAATAAAAATGGACGAAGAAAATACGGACCATGTACTAATCATGGTTGCTGAAAATCTTGGTCGTATACCGCCAAATACTTCATTAATGATCGTTAATGA
>JAKFCI010000213.1:0-4267 GCA_036676725.1 Chitinophagaceae bacterium | reverse complement strand
AACTATTTTTTTTGTTTTAAGTGTAAGTTTTTCTTCGTCTGAAACAATATCCCAGGTACTGTCTGGTTGAGTACCGGTAACAACAACTAAGCTCTGCGTATTTGTAATTTCCTTGCCTGGAGACACAACTACCCTTATTATATCATCTGATATAACTTCAAGCTTAACAGCCTGAACAGTTCCGGTAAATACAGGGTTTGTGAAAACAATAACGCCATTCTTTATTCTCACATAAGGAGATGGTTCAGCCAAAGTGACATTAAAACAGGCGACAGTTAAAAGAATCAATACTAGCAATCGTAACTTCATAAAAGCAGTCTTATCTCTTGAAAGAATGATGTAAAACTACATCGACATAGAGGGAAGAGACCACTCAGAATGTTGCAGATCTATGCTTGAATTGTTGCAATTCGCTGTTTTGTAATGCTTAAAAACAAGAACCTTACTTAGCCTTTTGTTTTTTGCATTGCCAAAAGTAATAATCAGCATGTTTGATCGTGACCGGCTTTCTTCAAATTAACTTGCAACTATTTTGCGCCATTTTGGCCTGTTCCATTTTTTGTGTACTGTTTTTTGAAGTTTGTCAGGAGGGAATGGTTGTGCTGCAGTGAGTAGGATAATGAATTGAAAAATTGCAAGTTCTTTTCCAAATAAGCAGCGTGCATGTTTTATTTCAACTACGGTTAATCATCGGAGTCTGGCCGTTTACGCCTTCAACAAAATTGAAAAAAATGGATACAGTGATTTTTCAGGCAATACTTTCCATGTTCATTCGCACAAAGGATTTATGATTTAACAACAACCCTGTCACCAGAATAATTTACATCAGCTGAAGCATTTTTTTGAGACAGGATTGTTATACGGAATAAACCAGACATAAATTTTCGCTGAACATCTCTGGTAATAATATTACGTCAGCCTATTTGTGCCTGATATGACGTCTATTACTTATACTATTTATGCCTCCGCTAAAAGGTCGTTATAATATTTCCCGATTATGCCCTGTTATTTTTTTTGAGTGATGCCTTTCCAATCATCTGTTCTGAAAGGTATTGCAGGCAAACCTTCAGAATTAATAAGGTTGCATTCAGGGTTATCTGCCCATGCATACCTTACAGCTTTTGGTTCCGGCACTTTATCGGAATAAACAATAATCATATTTTTTTCAATTGATGCATTTGCCCAATAAAACTTCTTGTCTGCTCCTGCAATTGCAAAGCCTGTAATATTTTTTTGATCGCTTGTTTTTAGTCCTGCCCCAACATGTTCAAACCGGATGCGGACCTGGTTTCCTTCAATTTTAAAATCTTTAAATGCAGGACCCGATGCAATAACATTTTGCTTATACACAAGCTTATTTGCATTTAATGCGAGACGCCTCCCTACTTCCTGCTTGTTAGCCGGGTGTATGTTTTCGGCATCGCCAATATCAATAATACATGCCATGCCGGTATTGGGTTCCGACAGAGTGAATGATTGCGCTTCACGCAATTCGGCCCATTCGCTTTCAGAAGGATTTGGTTGTCTTTTTTTATAGTTTGCTAACTGTACATATAAAAAAGGAAGATTCCCCTGTTTCCATCTTTGTCTCCAATCCCGGATAAGCATGGGAAATAATTTTCGGTAATCATAAGCTGCTGTATCATTAGCCTCGCCCTGGTACCAAAGAAATCCTTTGATGCCATAGGGAATCAGCGGACTGATCATGGCGTTGAACAGCACCGTTGGGTAGTAGTGATAGTTACGTATTTTCGGAATTGATGGCTCAAGATCTTTTTTATACAGCCATTCTCCTGCTAAAGAGATTTTGGAAGAGCCATCACTTATATAAATGTTTTCTGCCGGCGGATTCAATCCACCGCCGCCCCATAACATTGCAATTCTCAGGGAAATGGTATTTTCTCCATTCTTTACCAGTTTAGCCGGAATGGTATAGAATTGCTTAGGATTACTATTCCACACGGTCTTGCAAATTTCCACACCATTGAAATAAAGCGAATAGTTCATTTCGGGATGACCGATATTCAGCGTTAAATCTTTCCCGGTGAAGGATTCGGGCATCGCAATTTTTTTTCTAAACCACATCATTCCTTCATAGGAACCAATTCCAAAATCTTTTATCACATTCGGCATTTCAATCTTCGTCCAGCCGGCATCGTTATATTCGGGAACAGGAATTATTTTATCTGTATTGTTTTGTGGATGATACACGATGTCCCAAAAACGGACCAGGTTCAAACTGTCGTTTACAAAATCAATGGGACTCAGCGTATCATTGCTTGAAGCTTGCGCCTTGCTGATAGATGAGGTGAGTAACATTTCCCTGCTTGTCCAGGATTCTACCGGGGTGCCACCCCATGTACTCTGTATAATGCCTATTGGAACGTTTTGGTCGCTGTTAATTTTTCTTGCAAAATAAAACGCAACCGCTGAAAAATTTTTTACACTTATTGTATCACAAATTTTCCATGTGCCGGATAAAACATCCTGCTGGGGAGATAATTTTTTATCATGCTCAACCATGAAGAAACGTATCTGTGAATAGTTGGTATTGTTACTTCCCTTGTTTGCCGTTTTCGGTTGTTCATACAAAGATTTGTCGCCATGAATAAGGTTGGCAATGTCTTTGTTTGCCTGTACCTGCTGCACCTGCCATTCCATATTTGATTGACCTGAAGCCAGCCAAACATCACCAATCAAAATGCCTGTGAATTTTATTGCAGCCTGTGCTTTTCCCGATTCAAAAATTTCCAGGTCATATGGGCCACCTTCTTTTCTTTTAGCAAAGTACAGCATCCACTTTCCCTGCTTGTCGGTTTTTGCAGAAATACGCTCCGTTCCAAGCTTTGCTGTAACCACTGACCCAGGCTTTGCCTTTCCCCAAACAGGAATTTTTATCCCTCTTTGCAAAACCATATTGTTGCCAAATACTTTTGGCATTGTAATTTGAGCACAACAAATATTACCCGCTAACAAAGCCGCTATTGTAAAGACAACCAATAAGCTTTTTTTTATTTGCATTATCCTTGTAATTTTTTATTGAATAGAAATCTACTCCATGAGAAAAAATCTATATCAATCAACTTCATATCCTCAATGATGTAAGTAGCAAGTTGAGAATTACTCCTTCCAAACCAAAACACCAGAAGGCTTTACATTTTTCTCACCAATCAATATCTGAGCATCAGGAATATTGAAATTGTAATTACTGGAAGAATAATTTACAGCCACATAAAAACCATCCCTCCAATAAACATAAATACCCTCTGGATAATTTTCAACTGCTGCATTAGCACTTGTATAAACCTCACGTAAAACATCTCTTTCTAATTGTGCATCATCAGTATCAACACCAATATATGTTACAGTTCCTTTTCCATGCCTGCGTTTTACAACAGCAGCCATTCCTTTATAAAACTGGTTATCATATGTTGCAAGCGCTTCAGTGTTTTCATCTGGCACAAGCAACTCTGCCCAATTATTCCATTTATATTGTTTCGCATTCATGAGAATACTTCCATTCATGTAATTTGAAAGCATATCGGTTGCTGTTATATGAGTACCTATTAATGCTGTTAATGGAGCGGCTGCTTTTCCTTCCCAAAAATGACCCATACGATTCTTGGTTGCTGTTCGGCACGTTGTTATTAAGTGGCCTCCATTTGCAACATAGTTGGCCCATTTTTTTATCAACTGCGAATCAGCCAATTCATATGCAGGAATAATTACGAATTTGTATTTCGACAGATCAGCTGTTTCCGGTATTATATCAACAGGGGCACCAAACGATTTTGCTATTTCAAGAAACTTTACCGGGTAATTCCAGGCATCCCATTGAAAGGTTTGCTTTTGACGATCGATAGACCAATAGTTTTCAAGATTCCAAACAATTGCAGTTGAACGTGCAGCCATTTTTTCAGGCATTTTGCTGCCAGGAACAAACTCTTTGCGGAGTTGTTTAATCTCTTTCATGAATTGCATGTAATCTTCTCCACCGGGTGAAGGCGTAACGCCATCAGTTTTCATGATACCTGCATGATATTGCTCTGAACTATATGTAATTTGACGGAAGCGATATGAGCAGGCTAACTTTCCACCAGCTGCAAAAGTGTGATACAACCACATACGCACTGTTCCGGGCAACAGCAATGGATTATAATTTCCCCAATTAACCGGGCCTGGCTGAATTTCCATAACACCGGATAAACCACCAACAGATTTATAATAATCTGCAGCGAACAAAATCACTTTGCTGTTTCCCAATCTG
>JAKFCI010000212.1:0-3280 GCA_036676725.1 Chitinophagaceae bacterium | reverse complement strand
GTGATGGATTTGGTCTAACAGCAGATACCAAAACAGGTTGCACCGCTCCGGACGGTTACGTACTTCAGCCAGGTGATTGCAATGATAACGATAAGGACATTTTCCCAGGAAAAAAAGAAATATGCGATGGAAAGGATAATAATTGTAATGGTAATATAGATGAAAGCTGCCCGGCAAGTTATTACTATGCAGACAAGGATAGCGACGGATATGGTGATCCGAAAACACCGGTTCTTTTAAAAAGGGCTTATCCTGGTTATACAAAAAATGCAGGAGATTGTAATGATGCCGACGCATCCATAAATCCAGGAGCTGTAGAACTTTGTAATGGCAAGGATGATGATTGTGATGGTACGGTAGATGAAGAATGTAATACAAATTTGATAACCTACTACCGTGATAGTGATGGTGATGGATTTGGCAACCCTAGTGTTTTAATAACCAGCCCATTAAATGCACCACCTGCGGGATATGTGGCCGATAATACTGATTGCAACGACAGCGATGCCGCTATAAAACCTAATGCGGTTGAAATTTGTGACGGCAAGGACAATAATTGCAATGGCATTATTGATGAAGGTGTTTCGAATACCTATTATTACGACCTTGATGGTGATGGTTATGGAGATGATACGAAAACATATGTTGGCTGCTCACCAAAACGAGGATATATTGTAAGGGGTGGAGATTGTAATGATAAGAACAAGAAAATAAACCCTGGAGCGCAGGAGATATTAGGAAATGGAAAGGATGATAATTGTGATGGTATAATTGACGCTAATCCAGCGATAACAAGGTCAAATAAATTAGAGGGTAGCACAACAATTACTATGGAAACATTGAAAATGGTTATTGATGTTGCACCGAATCCTACCAAGAATGCTTTCCGTGTAATTATTAATAGTGAAGATCAGAATCAAAAAATCTCTATGAACGTTTATGACAATTTGGGAAAGTTAATTGAGATAAAATCGAATATTTCCGTAGGATCAGAAATAATTATAGGGATGGATTATAGGCCAGGACTTTACATTATTGAGGCAATATCAGGCAATCAACGATCAACAAAAAAAGCGATAAAGTTGAATGACTAAATTTGTAACACCCACAAAAAAGGCAGCAGAAATGTTGCCTTTTTTTGTTTACATTTTTAAAGGCTTAAAAAATAGAAGAAATAAAAAATGAATAAAAATCCCTGCATATAAACTTTGCTATTATTTGAAGAAATAAGCAAGTTCACGAATGATCCCTGATCCAATTAAAAAATCGAAAAGCATCTTCTTTTTTAAACAATTGGGTTCCTTTATTAATTGTTGCTGCCGTACCACAGGCAATTCCAAATTGAACGGCTTCTTTCAAGTTTTTTCCCTGGTCTAACATCCAAACCACTCCAGCCACCATGCTATCACCGGCGCCTACAGTACTTTGCTTTTTTACAACGGGTGCCGCAATATGAATGATCTCATTTTTAGTTACCAGTTTAGCACCACCAGGTCCCATAGAAATGATCAAAACTTCACACAAACCTGTGCCCAAAACCTTTTGTGCTGCTTCATCAATTTCAGAAACTTCGAGATAATCTTTCCCAACTAAAAAACACAATTCTGATAAATTGGGCTTCAGTAAATACACTCCCTTTGCCAAAGCGTTTTTCAAAGCTTGGCCCGACGTATCTACAACAAATTTTATTTCGTTGGCTTTTGCAATATCTGCAACCTGTCCAAGGAAATTATCTGGCGCACCAGGGGGAAGACTTCCACTGCAAACCAAATAGGAAACATCTTTTAGATCAGAGATCACCGTTTTGATGATATTTAATTCCAGTGTACTTATTGCAGGACCAGGCATTACAAACCTGAATTGTTTATTTGTGGCCAACTCGGTTACCACAATATTTTCCCTCGTGTTTCCAGCCACAGTTATTGGCTTTATAGAAATGTTTTTTTCTTTCAGTAAACCTTCCAATAACTTTCCATTATATCCCCCGCTTGTAAAAACAGCAAGCGAATTACCACCTAACTCGCAAATGGCTTTGCTAACATTTATGCCGCCACCACCTGCCTCTGTAAGCATTTCGGGGCATCGCATTTTTTTTTCAGGTATCAAACGCTCCACCTCGGTGCTTTTATCTATTGCCGGATTTAAAGTAAGCGTAACTATCATTATTTAAAATAAACTATCTATTATTTACCTATCGAATGAAAAGCATTTATTTATGTGCAATAAAAACAGGCACCTGCTGATCTTTAATAATATCAACAACAAAACTTCTTTTAAATAATTGAGAAATACCTGAACGGCCAAATGATCCACTAATCAATATTGAACCTAACTGGTCAGCCATCCAGGTTTTAAAATATTTTTTTGTATCTATTTGAAGTTTGTAAAAAGTAAGGTCTTTATAATGTTGAGAGGTGAGTTCTAATATCAGATCTTTTGAAGGAATATCTTTCTCTTCATCATTTTCGGCATAGACCAAAAGTGTTTTTTTGTCTGCAAACTCCGGAAAGATGTAAGCAAATTGCTTAATGGCAAAAACCGAATCTTCGCTTCCGTCGTAAGCAAGTATGTTATTGTCCGGGAAACTATATTTTTCCGGAACGATCAATACCGGGCATCGTGCATTATGTAATGCTTCCTTCAGGTAATCGAATTTCTCGGACTTGGCAAATTGCTTGTAAAAAAAATCAGCACCAAGCACCATTACATCTGCAAATAATGATTCTCTTTTTAACTCGGGCAATGCAAAATCAAAAAAATCTTTATGCACTCTATAAGCAATATTATTCTGTTGACATAAGTCTTCAAAATGCCTGATGTTTTTTGCGACGGCTTCACCATCTTCATCTTCCAATAAAGGCACATAAATACCACCAGTGCCAGCAGAAGGTGCATAGCTCCACAAATTTGAAAAATCTACTTGCGGCACAAAAACGCCTGTAACTAAAACAGGTGAAATTTTGTTTAGACTTAAAACAAATTCAAATGCACTGGTAGAAAAATTGGTGCTGTCAAATGGTATTATTATTTTTTTCATACCAATATTATTTGGCACAAGTTTGAATAATAATCAAAATAAGTTACTGACCACTGGCAGGTTTGGGTTTGATTATTATCAGTTGAGCTGCGTATAGTTAATCAATAAATGGAGAAAGAATATTTAATTGGTCAGCCGCTCCAATTTTTCTGTATTTAAAATAGAAATTTTACCATCACTAATTTCGATCAACTTTTCAGATTTAAAATCTGTTAGCGTTCGTATCAAGGATTCTGTTGCCGT
>JAKFCI010000211.1:0-15955 GCA_036676725.1 Chitinophagaceae bacterium | reverse complement strand
TTACGAGATGATGAAGGTTATATGTACGTTGCCGCGTGGGAATTTAAAGGCGAGCATGAATGGGAATTGCACAAAGAAGAATTGAAATATGAAGTTGTAAAACCATCACAAAGGAGTTACAAGTAATAACTAATAGTTCTTTTTAAAAGGGTTGATTTTTGTAACGAGCATTTGTAATTCTATTTTACTTCTGTTGCGTCGCACACTTCAACTTCCGATATATTAATCAACAAGTTCAAAACTAAGTTTTCCGCCACGTCGGAGAAAAGGGGTTTTTTATGGAGCATTACAATATGAATCTTACGCTAAAGGTTTGGCGTCAGGCAAATAGCAAAACAGAAGGACGTTTCGAAAGCTACGATGTAAAAAATATTTCTTCTGAAATGTCTTTTCTCGAAATGTTCGATGTTCTTAACGAACGGTTAATCATTGAAGGCCAGGATCCTGTTGCTTTCGATCATGATTGCCGTGAAGGAATTTGTGGCGCTTGTTCAATGCATATTAATGGTCGTCCGCATGGACCATGGCATGCAACTACAACTTGCCAGTTGCACATGCGTGCATTTAAAGATGGCGATACAGTGGTTATAGAACCATGGCGAGCAAAGGGTTTCCCGGTCATTAAAGATTTGGTTACCGACCGTTCTGCATTTGACAGGATCATCCAGGCTGGTGGTTTTATTTCAGTTAATACTGGTAATGCTGTCGATGGTAATTCATTGCCAATTGAAAAAGATAAAGCCGATGCATCCTTCGGTGCAGCCAGTTGTATTGGTTGCGGTGCATGTGTGGCTGCATGTAAAAATGCATCAGCCTCATTGTTTACTGCTGCTAAAGTTGCACATCTTGCTTTATTACCTCAAGGTGAACCAGAGCGAAAGAACCGTGTATTGAGCATGGTGGCACAAATGGATAATGAAGATTTTGGTAGCTGTACTTTTACCGGTGCTTGCGAAGCAGTTTGTCCAAAAGAGATATCCATAACTAATATTTCGCGAATGCATAAAGATTACCTGATGGCAGGTTTATCTGCAGAAAAATGAAAAATTGAAAAGCTCCAAAAGGAGCTTTTTTTATGTAATGCCTACCGGTAATTGTAATTATCGAAGAAACCCTATAAAAAAACAATAAAAAGCTGCATTTTTACGCTTCCTGAAAAACCTGTTTATTGAAGCTTGTGAGCCGCATACTGCTTTTGTTTTTGCTTTTACACTTTGCCTTTGCAAGCAAGGCACAAACTCCTTTGAAAACGCCAACCTCCAACCTGCGTATAAAAAAAATTGCAGTTACCAGTGATAGCTTATTACTCGATTCTTTAAGCATTATCCCTTCTACATTTTCAATTCATAATATCGATACCTCAACATATTATGTCGATGTTGTAAATGCCATGCTTTACTGGAAGACAAAACCGGGTGATAGTGTGGCCATTGTCTACCGTGTTTTCCCTTTCAAATTAAATTCAAAAGTACAGCGATTGAATTTTGACAGTATTGCACGTTATACCTACATCAAACCATTTGAATTTGACGCCAATAATACACCCGACCAGGGATTGTTTTCTTTTGGCAACCTACAATCAAGCGGCAGTTTTGGACGCGGCATTTCTTTTGGAAACAGCCAGGATGCGGTGGTGAATTCAAATTTTCAGTGGCAGTTAAATGGCATGCTAGGCGATAGCATTGAAATATCTGCCGCCATTACTGATAATAATATCCCCATACAACCGGATGGAACTACGCAACAATTAAACGAGTTTGACCAAATCTTCCTGCAGTTCAAAAAAAAGAACTGGCAGCTGAATTTAGGAGATATTGATATTCGCCAAAATGGTTTGTATTTTCTAAACTTTTACAAAAGGCTGGAAGGCATTGCTTTTCAAACGACAAATAAAATTTCACCTTCTTTACAATCTAGCACTGTTGTTAGCGGTTCTATTGCGAAAGGAAAATTTAACAGGAACGTGTTGCAAGGTTTGGAGGGAAACCAGGGCCCATACAGGCTTACAGGCGCCAATAACGAATTCTTTTTTATTGTACTTGCCGGAACAGAACGGGTTTTTTTAGATGGTGAATTATTGCAGCGTGGCGAAGACCAGGATTATGTGATCAATTACAATACAGCTGAAATTACGTTCACTCCAAAAAGATTAATTACAAAAGATTCAAGGCTGCAGATAGAATTTGAATACGCAGATCGCAATTTTTTAAATTCAAATTTATATGCCTTTCAAACTGTTGATGTAGGAAAGAAATTAAAATTAAAAGTTGGTGCTTTCCAAAACAGTGATGCACGCAATTCTCAAATAAATCAAACGTTGGATGACAGGCAAAAAGAATTTCTGTTCAACATTGGTGATAGTGTAAACCAGGCATTTTATCCTACAGTCGGAATTGATTCTTTTACAAGAGATCGCATTTTGTATGAAAAAGTATATTTTCAAAATGGTGCTTTCACCGATTCGTTTTATAAATATTCAACCGATTCTTTGGTTGCCCGTTATTCGCTTTCCTTTTCTGAGTTAGGGGCAGGTGCAGGTAATTATGTGCCGGAGTTTAACGGTGCAAATGGTAAGGTTTTCCGTTTTGTTGCGCCCATTGGTGGTATCAAACAAGGAAATTTTGAGCCGGTAATGAAACTGGTCACCCCGAAAAAACAACAATTGATTAGCGTAGCATCCGATTACCAGTTTAATAAAAACAACTTACTAAAAACAGAATTTGCCATAAGCAATTATGATGCAAACACATTTTCTACAAAGAATGGTGGCGATGACCGCGGCATTGCGGCTCGTATTCAATATTCAAATATTGCAGTATTAAACAGTGCCAGGGGTTTACAACTAACTTCCAATATTGATTATGAGCATGTGCAAAAGAAATTTAAGCCGTTGGAGCGTTTGCGTTTTGTTGAATTTAGCCGTGAGTGGGGTTTGCCTTTAATTACAGCGCCAGTTGATGAAAATATTTTACGATTTTCTACAGGACTAAAAAATAAAAAAACGCATGCGCTTAATTACCAGTTCATGTCTTACCAAAGAAGTGATGATTACAAAGGCGTTCAAAATATTATCCAACACAACATCGATGTTAGTGGCTGGACTTTTAATAACCAATTTGCCATTACCAATTTTGCAAACGCTTTTGATAAGGGCAGTTTTATAAGACCTGTTATTGACTTAAGCAAGCAATTAAAACAAATGCGGATGGTTCGTCTTGGCTTTCGGTATGCGTTAGAACATAATGAAGTCAGGAACAAACAATCTGATAGTATAACGGCAGGTAGTTTCTCTTTTGACACGTATTCAGTTTATTTAAAAACTGATGAAACAAAGAAGAATAAGTACGGGCTTACTTTCTTTACCCGTGCAGACAAATATCCATTTGAAAAAGAATTACAAAAAGGTGATCGCAGTTACAATGTAAATTTTACAGCAGAATTATTGAAAAGCGAAAAACACCAGTTCCTGTTTAATTCTACCTTCAGAAGATTGGATGTTTATAGTGAAACGATTTCCAAACAAAAAAAAGACCGGACAATTTTAGGACGTGCAGAATATTTAATTAAAGAATTTAAAGGTTTTGTTACAGGGAATGTATTGTACGAGTTGGGAACAGGGCAGGAGCAAAGACGGGATTTTGCTTACCTGGAAGTACCTGCCGGCCAAGGAGAATATACCTGGATAGATTATGATACGAACGGTGTGCAAACACTTGATGAATTTGAAATCGCTGCCTTCCAGGACCAGGCAAAGTTTATACGTTTGTTTGTGCCAACCAACGAGTTTACGAAAGCAAATTATACAACCATAAATTATAGTTTCAACTTCAATCCGAAAGCAATAACGAAGCAAACAGGAGGTAGCGGTGCAGGCAAATTTGCATCAAAGTTCAATTGGCAAACATCCATGCAGAAAAGCAAAAAATCGATTGCGACCGGCGACTTTGAATTCAATCCATTTAAATATGGAATTACCGATTCCGCTTTGCTAACCCTGTCAACAGTATTAGCAAACACACTTTCTTTCAATCGCTATTCCGGTAATTGGGGTATTGATATTGTAAACCTGCAAAACACAGGTAAAGCTTTGCTTACTTATGGTTACGAAAGTAGAAAGATCAACGAATGGTCGGGTAAAGTACGCTGGGTGATCAGTCCTTCCTTCACATTTAATTTGGTGACTAAAAAAGGTACAAACGGGTTATTTACACCCAGCTTTGGTAACCGTAATTACGAATTGGATATACAAAATGTAGAACCACAATTGGTATTTATCAATAAAACAACTTTTCGATTGCAAACAAGTTACAAGCTCGATAAAAAAGAAAACAAACCTGTTTATGGCGGAGAAAAGGCAATTTCAAATTCATTGAATGTAGAAACGAAATATAACATCCTTCAAAGCAGTTCCATCAATGCTCGGTTCACTTTTAACCATATCAACTTTGATGCAAAAGCAAATGGTGCCAATACAACCGTTGGATATATAATGCTCGACGGGTTATTGCCAGGTAAAAATTATTTGTGGTCAATCGATTTTACCAAAAGATTATTTTCCAATATAGAATTGAACATGCAATATGAAGGCCGCAAACCCGGTGATTCCAGGACCGTGCATATTGGTCGTGCGGCGGTTAGGGCCTTGTTTTAATTATATCTGAATTTATTAAGCAAAGAACTATTCATGTTGAAGAAGTACCAAACGATGAATAGTGCGACGCAACAACAGTTGAAAGTAGCAACTAGTCCACTCAACAAAATAAACAGAAAGTAAAATAGCTCCTTCTGCTAAACATTAAATCGAAAGTGCATAATGTCGCCATCTTTTACCAGGTATTCCTTTCCTTCAATGCGAAGTTTGCCTACCTCGCGGCAAGCCGCCTCGGAGCCGTATTGAACAAAATCGTTGTAGGCAATTACTTCGGCCTTAATAAATCCTTTTTCAAAATCGGTATGAATGACTGAAGCTGCTTGTGGCGCCTTCCATCCGTCTTGAATGGTCCATGCGCGGACTTCCTGCACACCTGCAGTAAAATAAGTAGACAGGTTTAAAAGTTTGTAAGCAGATTGGATCAACCTATGTAAAGCAGGTTGCGTCATCCCGTATTCTTCCATAAACAATTGCTGGTCGTCAGGGTTTTCCATTTCGGCAATTTGTGCTTCAATAGAATTGTTCATGATGATTACTTGCGCATTTTCTGCTTTCACTGATTCCTTTAATTGATCGGAATATTTATTACCTGTGTGCATTGAAGGTTCATCGACATTGGCAACATATAAAACGGGCTTAGCAGTCAATAAAAATAAATCAGCTATCGCAGGAAATTCTTCTTTACTTATTGATAAAGAGCGAATACTTTTTCCCTGTTCCAAATGTTCTTTGCAGCGAAGCAATACTTCTAATTCAGCTTTTGCTTTCGGATCTGTCTTTGCAAGTTTTTCAGAACGGCTTGCTTTTTTCTCTACACTTTCCAGGTCTTTTAATTGCAGTTCGGTATCTATAATTTCTTTATCACTTACAGGGTTAATAGCACCTTCATCACGTAAAATATTTTCATCTTCAAAACATCTTATCACGTGAATGATGGCATCCACTTCACGAATATTTCCAAGAAATTTATTTCCTAATCCTTCGCCTTTGCTTGCGCCTCGTACCAATCCGGCAATATCAACAATTTCAATTTGTGTCGGCACAACCCTGTTTGGTACTACCAATTCTGCAAGTTTTGTCAATCTTGCATCAGGCACATCTACCAAACCAACGTTGGGGTCAATGGTACAAAAGCGGTAATTACTCGCTTGTGCTTTTGCGCTGTTACTAACAGCATTAAAAAGTGTCGATTTTCCAACATTGGGTAAGCCCACGATACCTGCTTGCAAAGCCATATAAAAATTTTCTTAATTATTATTACTTATTGATCCGGCTTAAGTAATTCTGCTGATCTCCTGTTGTGTCACTCACTTGTGCTGTAACAATTTTATTGAGCTAACATTTCAATCAAAGCAACTTTTCTTTCCGGGGCGCAAATATAAGCATTCACTGTTGCCCGGTTTCTTTCCTTGTAAACATTTAACTTCAACCCCAAACTTTAACTTCAAACTAATTATGGCGTTAAGCAGAATTTGGTCGGCTTTCATTCTTGTTGCAATTGTTGTAGCAGCTTTTAAAAGTTTTGGTGGAGATGAAAAAATATTTAGCCGCATGGTTATTGGCAAAGCCGATGATCCCTATGATTCCGTTCGCTACGTTATGGTGGGTTCTCCAGAGCAGGCAGGTTATGTATCCAAGCAGGAATACGCAAGTTTCGTAGGAGGTTATGGTTACACACAAGGCGATTCGCTGCAAAAGCCATCTGTATTAATTACCGATCAACTTACAAATGATTCAATTCAAATATTACAAACTGCATACCCGGGCATACAAGTTTATACTTATCGTTCCATCCAATCAAAGCTTACAAAGAAAGCCGATGGCATTATAGAAACATGTAAAAGTGCAGTAAACATAAGCATCGGCTTAATTGGTATTATGGCTTTGTTCATGGGTTTTATGAGCATAGCAGAAAGGGCAGGAGGCATCAGGCTATTATCTAAAATCATTGGGCCATTCTTCTCTAAACTTTTTCCAGAAATACCGAGAGGTCACCCATCGATGGGACATATGATGATGAATTTTTCTGCAAACCTTTTAGGATTAGATAATGCGGCTACACCATTTGGTTTAAAAGCAATGGAAAGTTTGCAGGAATTAAATCCAACAAAAGAAAGAGCATCTAATGCACAAATCATGTTTTTGTGCCTGCATGCTTCAGGGCTAACATTAATCCCGGTGAGTATTATTGCAGCAAGAGCCGCACTAAAGGCTAATAGTCCAACCGATATTTTCGTGCCCTGTATGATCGCAACTTTTGTGGCAACCATTGCCGCTATGTTCATTGTGTCGTTCAAACAAAAAATAAATGTTTTTCAACCTGTTGTACTTGCATGGGTTGGTGGTATTTCTGCAATCATCGCATTACTTGTATTATACATTGTTAGTTTAAATGCAGAAGGTGTTCAGTCATTTTCTTCCTTATTAAGCAATGGAATCATACTTACCATATTCTTGTTAATCATTTTAGGAGCAGTTTATAAAAAAATAAATGTTTTCGATGCGTTTATTGATGGTGCAAAAGGCGGTTTCGAAACAGCAGTGCGCATCATTCCATACCTGGTTGGTATGCTGGTCGCCATTAGTTTGCTTCGAACAAGCGGAACTTTTGATGTTATCATTAATGCAATGAAAGCTCTGTTTGCTGCATTAGGAACCGATACACGTTTTGTAGATGGTATACCAACTGCCTTAATAAAACCATTAAGCGGGAGTGGTGCCAGGGGCATGATGATCGATACCATGAAAACCTTTGGTGCTGATTCATTCGCAGGCCGTTTAGCATGTATCCTGCAAGGGTCATCCGACACAACATTTTATGTGATTGCCGTTTATTTCGGAGCTGTATCGGTAAGGGACACACGATATTCTGTAGGTGCTATGTTACTGGCCGACCTGGTTGGCATTATAACATCTATTATACTTGCCTACATGTTTTTTGGAGGGAATTAATTTAAAATAAAAAAACCCATGAATTTATCATGGGCTTTTTCATTTCAAAATATTAATATTTAATTCAAGTCGAAGGAAATATAGGGCTTACGGGCGGCATCTGTAGAACCTTTATACCCAATAGCAAATGCTGTATAAACTCTTTTATTTAGCGTAGTATTGGCACTTGTATAGGTTGCAAGCGCTGTACTTGTTGGTGCAGCACCAGATTCTCGTATCGTCCATGCCAATGCTGCTGCCGGAACAGCAATTGTAAAATAATTGCTTGATGCCAGGTAAGAAATATTTGAGGCAACCAAAGTTGAACCATAATATAAATCAACTGCCGGAACATTCGGCATGAGGTTTACAAATTTTAATTTTGCAAATCCTTCTGCCGGCAAAGAAATGTCATCTATAGTTGTTACCGTTTTTGTACTTGTTGCAGTATCCGTAACATGCACTGTTTGGTTCTTACCAGCTTCGGTTGTAATACTTGTTTTAAATAACAAAACAGAATCAATGTTTGTTCCTTTTTTTGGAATAGCAATCGATAATTCAGATGTGCCGGGAGCTATGGCCAAATAATCAGGAAAGCTGGAGCCGTTTGTATTATAACCACCTCCTGGAAAAGGTGTTCTACCAGTAATTAACCCGCTAACTCTTTGATTGTTGATAGATAATTGCACTCCAGGGTTAGCTGCATATAATGACATGTAGTTGATCTTGACAAGCGCTTTACTTTCATCAGAATTGTATTCGGCTTTATGCATTATTTCTTTATCACAACCTGTTGAAATAACCAGTAAAGTGAAAGCTATTGAACAAAAAAATATTTTTTTCATAATAGTAATCTTAAAGATTTATTGTGGTTTGCTGAACCAAGTTTCTAATGTATGGTAATCGTTTGTTGTTGCACCGATGCGTTGTAATTCTACAATGTTCCATACATATTCAGAATTGAAACGTGGTCGCATACGGTAAACGAGCTCTCCATTATTGTCCTGGAAAAGATCTCCACCTGAAGGAGGTGCAAAATCTGCATATACCTGACCTGCTTCAGATTGGTAAGAATCCGTATAATGGAAGCGGCGCATGTCTACCCATGTTTCTAAAACTCCATAACCCCACATAGCAATATATTTTTGCAACATAATTTTAGAAAGAGTCAAACCCTCGCTTGTTGCAGGAACAACCGCTGTATTATTTAAAAAAGCATCTGTAATTGCCGGCGTAATTTCTTTGCCTGCTGGAATGTTTACGTTATATGTTGATGTCAACATTTCAAAATGTAAACGAATGCCTTCTTTGTATGCTGATAATGCTAAACCTTTATCTCCTTTTCTATATGCTGCTTCTGCTTTAATAAATTGTATTTCAGAAGCTGTCATAATAGGGAAAGGTGCATCGTCTCTAAAAATAAATCTTGGACTTCCTGGCGTTGTTGCATTGGTAGTTACCACCTGACTAACACCATGAAAATTCTCAGGTCTGTCGTTTACTGCTAGCACTGTTTGACCAACGTTAAGCGGTACTCCTTTGATGGTGCCATTTGCATTTCCTCTTAATAAATACCAGGCTCTTGGATCTTCCACACTTGGAAAAGCACTGTTAATTCCTGTTAGTAGATCTGCACTGTATTTGCCCTGGCGAATTGCAGTGGGTGAAGTAGTTAATGCAGTTCCTAAATTTGCTCTGAAAGGACCAAAGAAATTTTTAGTTGCACTTAAAGCCGTATTAGCAAACTTAACAGCAGCATTATCGCCATTGGAGTTAATAGATAAATTAGCATAATAGATTACAGAGTCAGGTTTATAAGTTGCTTTATTACTTAAATGATTATGATACCTTGCTAAAATGCCATAGGTAAACTTTTTCCATTTATTTACATCGCCATTATAAAAGAAGGCATCGCCCTTAGCAAGATTCGCCTGGTTAACTGCATCACCAGTTTTATTTAAATTATCTATTGCTTCAAAACAAAGAGACCTTACGTGCTCGTAAACTTCTTCTTGTGTATTGTATTTAAAAGTAATCAGGTCGGTATTAAACGCTTCCTTTAAAATAACCTCGCCGTAATAATCGGTTAGTGTGAGCCAACTCCATGCAGATATTGCTTTTCCAACTCCTACATAATCCCATTTGCCTTCTTCGGCCGCCCATTCTATCATTCGTTGGTTATTTTGACCTATATCATAATAATGCATTCTCCAGGTTGATTGTGCCACGTCTGTTGCATTATTCGTATAACCCATACGGTCGAAGTTGCTGAGCGTTGAATAATAATGCCAGTTTTGTACATAGGCGCCAATGTACCTGCTATCCCACATAGTACCATGTCCTGCATAATTACCAGCCATTGAAGCAATGATTTGCGGCAATAATTCTTCCGGTGCTACTCTTACGGCAGCATTGGGATTAGCGTATGCTTCGTCAATTTTTTTTGAGCAGGAATAGCTAAAGAAAGCTATGCTACAAACGAGTGAAAATTTTATAAAAATATTTTTCATAATCTTTTTTGCTTTATTAATTAAAAGTTTGCCCTGATACCCACATTTAGGCTAACCGGTGTACCAATATTTCCAAAATCAAATCCAAATGCTCCGACACCACGGCTACCGGATGTTACACCATTAACCTGGGGATCTGCACCACCATAATTCGTAATCAGGATCAAATCATTTGCTGTTACAAAGGCACTCAATGATCGTACAAACTTAATGTTTCTCATAGCCGATGAAGAGAAGGTATAGTTTAATGATACATCTCTCAATCTAAACCAGTTTACATCCTTTTGAATAAATTCTTCCTCAGGCATTGTGGTGTAGTAAGCCTGGTTGTAATATGGAGTAATTGAAATATTATTAATAGTTGGTGTACCTGTGTTCTCCAATCCATCTGCAATTACACCAGTTATAACTCTAGGTGTTAAACGATCAGCAGTTCTCCAACTTCTTCCTAACCCTGTTAAGTAATCTTCAGTGGCATTAAATATGTCGCCTCCAACTTTTAAATCCCATAAAAAACTTAAACGAAGATTTTTATACGATAGGTTGTTAGACCAGCCTAAAGTAAAATCAGGACTTCTGTCGCCTCTTACCTTAAATGTTGCATCAATAAGCGGTAAACCTGTAGTTGGCGAGATCAATATATCTCCCTTTGTATTTCTTTGATATCCATATGCCGTAATGGTTGTTGTAGGTCCTCCAACAACAAGACCACCTCTTGCGTTTCCATACAACCAGGTGTCAGACTGGTAGAATTCCGGAACATTAGCAGGCAGGCTTAAAACCTCGTTCCATGTTTTATTAAAATTGAAACGTGTCGTCCAATTAAAATTTTTCCTTTGCATTAACGCAGCATCCAAAGAAATTTCAACACCCTCGTTTTTATTAGCACCGATATTCAGTGTATTTAAAACGAAGCCTGTTCCATAACTTGCCCGAAATTGCTCTACAATTAAATCAGTATTTTCTGTATTGTAATAAGTTGCATCCAAAGAAATTCTGCTACCAATAAAGCGCAACTCCGTACCTACTTCAAAGGTTTTTTGTTTTTCAGGCCTTAAAAGGGGATTGCTATTGGTAAAGCCATAATAATATCCCCCACCACTAGCAGTGCTTTGGTTAAAAATAGATTGGTTAGCATAGGGCTGGCTTGATCGTGCCGTACTTGCCAACGAACCTCTAAGTTTCATATAGCTTAAAGCATTACCTGCTTTTATGCCGGGTATTAAATCAGAAACGATAAAACTTAAACTCGCTGCAGGATAATTATATTTCCTGTTTTGTTCTGGAAAAATGGATGATTCCTCGAACCTATGCGAATAAGTAAAGAAGATGGCATTATTCCATCCTAATGAGGCTTCGCCAAAATAAGCAGCCTGGCGGTTAATGCTGTAATTGGGCAATCCATTTCGTGCATTTGATAAACGAATGCGTGTTGCAGGATCAGTATTGTTGCTGTCTTTAGCAGTTGTGTTTGCCAGGTTCGTACCGAAAACAGCATATTGCTGTGTTTCATAATCCTGCCACATATTACCGATCATTAAACGTCCTGTAAAATCGCCAATTTTTTTATTGGCAGTAGCAGTAATTGTATGATTGTATCCGTAATAATTGCGGTAATAGTTATCCTGTTTTCCCTTTTGCGCCCGAACGGTATAAAAAGACATGGAGTCATACCTTGTATAACCTTCAGATTTATAAGTGTCGTAACCAAAGCGGCCAGCTAATGATAACCATTCCACAGGGTTAATATTTATACCAAGCGTTCCTATAAAACGATCGGTTTTATCTTCACTACGATTCTTATAAACGTTATAAAAAGGATTGTCTAAATCTGCATTTGGATTGGTATTAAACAAAGGTAGTTTGAGCCCATTATCATCCTGGTAAGTCCTAATATCATTGTCAGATGGCCAAACAAGCAAACCAAGCAAATAACCACTGGCTCCCCTTAATGGTTTCTCTGTTTCGCTTCTAATGAAAGAAATGGCAGGATTGATCTCAATGTATTTACCAATTTTAGTAGAATTGGAAATCCTGGCATTGTATCTCTTATATGTGTTTGTCGGGATTGGAGATTCCTGGTCTAAATAGGAACCTGAAAAACGGAAACTTGCATTTTCTTTTCCATACTCTGCCGATAAATTATGTGTTTGTGTAAAACCGTTTTCAAAAAAGTTTGCTTGGTTTTGAAACAATTTTGGAGTACCTGAAAATTCAGGTCCAAAATAAGAAAACAAATCACCTGAAGCTCCGTTTGTACCGGCGGTAAAGCCTTTATATGCTTTTGGTAACCGGTTTAACTTTTGAATACGGAAACTATTATCATAACTAATATTTACTCTCCCTGTATTTCCTGCTTTTTTTGTAGTAATTACAATAGCACCTGAACTTGCCTGGCTACCATATAATGCAGTGGCTTCCGGACCTTTTAACACAGTGATTGATTCGATATCATTTGGGTTGATATCAGACATACGATTGGAATAGTCATTTCCCCTGTTAGGTAAATCTGATGCTAAACCTAAGCTTGTACCTCCATTGCTTGTTTCATTTATTGTAGAGTTATCGACAATAATTCCATCTATAACAAAAAGGGGAGAATTATCTAAGGATAAAGAATTGAATCCTCTTAAAACTATTTGAGAACCTGCACCTGCCGCACCGCCGGTTGGCGTAATGGTAACCCCGGCCACACGTCCTTGTAAACTGTTTAGAAAATTTTCTCTTTGTGTTTCCTGGATTTCATTTCCACTTACTTTTTGAACAGAATAGCCTAACTCCCTTGGATTTCTTTTGATGTCCATGGCAGTAACTACAACTTCTTCTAAAACCTGTTGGTTCTCTCCTAATTGTACTTCAACTGAATTTACATTTTCCAAACGCAATTCACTTGTTGCACGTCCTGCACTTGAAAATTGCAATACATCGCCAGTTTTCGCAATGATTTTAAAAGCACCTGTGTTGTCAGATGTGGTTGCCCTGTTGGTTCCTTTTACAGTAACAGTAACACCATCAAGTGGTTTGTTGTCACCGGAAGATGTTACTCTTCCGCTAATTGAGCGATCCTGCGCCACCGCAAAAAAGCATAAAAGCAATCCCGTTAAGGCCAGGATACTTGAGTAGAGAAATTTTCTCATAGCAAACATTTTACTTTAGTCGTTAAAAAATCAAAAAATATTGGTTGGTCAGAGGATAGAAAAATTTACATTACAATTATTCCTGCGTCAACATAAGGTTTTAATAAAGGATCGTCTGCAGGCAACTCGGTTATCAGCATATCTATTTTATCTAGAGCGCATACACGTATTGGCTGCAGGGTATTAATTTTTTCAGAAATGGTCAAGCAAACTGTTTTTTTAGCCGAATCGATCATTGCTTTTTTCATTTGAACTACATCCCAATCGTTATCCGAAACCCCAAACTCGATATCAATTGCATTGATCCCTAAAAAACAGAAGTCGCTTTTTATTTCTTTTATCTTGGTAATGGCATCGGGTCCAATAGTGATCTTTGCATTTTTTGAAATCTTATCACCAATTGCAATTACCTCTATATTGGGATGCTTTATATATTCAACAAGTGCGGTGATACTTCCCGAAATAAATGTTGCATGTAACTGTTCAGGTAAAGCTTTTGCCAGTTCTGTTATCGTAGTTCCACCACCGGTAATTACAAACATGCCTTCACGAATGATGGATGCAGCTTTTTGAGCAATAATGCGTTTTTTAACATAGGAATAAACCTGGTCGGTAGAAGGCGTTCCTTTGTGAAATGATAATGATAATGCGCCACCGTGTACCTTAATCAGTTTTCCTTCTTCAGAAAGTTCGTACAGGTCTCTACGAATGGTATCATCGGAAACGTCCAGATCCTGGGAGAGGTTAACACTCAGCACTTTATTGTGCAGGTTTACCTGGTGAAGAATATAAGCCTGTCTTTCTCTTTTAAGCATTTGATGAACCGGTGCTGTCAAAATAAAGTTAAATTCCGCATATAGATGCAAAAATTTATTCCCATTTCCGCAATATCAGCAAAAACCTATATGTAAAGTGCATATTTGGTGTAAAAAGAGATAGGAGATATTATTAGAAGAAAATTAAAATTACCGAAGAGTACTATTCAAACAGGTCGTACTTGGTTTTTGGACGCCGGGCATCAAACCATTGAAAACCGGTTAGCCGCATTTCAGAAGGAGATTTCTGTTTGATTGGCCATAAGGTGCCTTTAACAGCACTTCGAAACACAATTTTTTTAAGGTCATTTTTATTAAAGTAAACATCCATTGCATCGCTTGTGGTTTGGTTTATTCCAGAGTAAGCGCTGTCTTCATCTTGAATAAAATATATAGATTCCGCAGCACCTTTTGCCCAAACTGAATCAATAACACCTTGTGTAAAAAACCCATCCATACGGGTGGACTTTACCTGGTTATAAACGCCTTCTTCATTGGAATTGATCAGAAAACTATTTTCAAAAACCTTTACACGGTCAGCTTTTTTATTTTTTGTAAATAAATAAATTGTATCCCCGGTAATTTGGCTTTTATTGCTCCACACAATAGGTTTTTGAAACAATTGAAAAGTTGAATCTCTAAAAGAATAAAATAAACTGTCGCTAACTGCCTGAACCGAATCGGAGAAGATCTTTACATTTCTAAAAGCTTCGAAATACCGGTTGGTGCTGTCGTTGTTTAAATTATTTTTTGAAATGGATTTTGTTTTGGTCAGCGAATCTTTTTTAAGATTTGAAGTATCAGATGGAAAAATTCTATCGGAGAGTCGAGCTGAAAAAAGTGTATCTGCTCTTACATAAATGGAATCTTTATCCTGCCGGATGATCATTAAAGGATTACGGGTTGCAAGGTAGGCGCCTGTCTTTTTATTGGCAAATATCTCGTTGGCTAAAATATTAATTCCTTGTGCACTGTCTATCAATACCGCATTCCCTCTTATTTGCACAATTCCCGCAGAATCGTCATTGGCTATTTCATCGCCAATAATTACCAATGCTTTATCCTGTATGCGGGTGCGTTGCGTAAACTCAGCTCTTCCACCACGCAGGTCATAATAACCTTCGCTTGTTTGTATGGTGCTTCCGCTGCTGTCGCGAATAAATGTTTCAGCAATAAAACGTGCGGTTTGCGATTCGGTATTATAGATCATCGAATCTGATTTTAAATAATAAGCCGGGTCTTTCAACTCAACATCATTTCTAAAATATACGTCACGTACATCAGCATAATAAACACCGTCCTTACTTGTTAATACCGAACTTTTATTGACAACTTTTCCGCCATTTTTATAAGTACCAATATTGCTGGCAACATCGTATTCCAGGTCATTGGTAGTAAGCGTACCATGCCCGTCGGTTAAACGAACATTATTTTTAAAATAGGCAAATCGTTTATCTATTAGATAACGCAAATATTTAGCATAGATATGCGTGGTGTCACTGTCATTAATATGCACATTTCCAAATGCTTCAAAAACTTTTGTAGCAGGGTTTACCACACAGCTATCACAATAAAAAATAGTATTGCCTTGACGCAGCTTTACAGTACCTGATAAAATCTGCAGGTCTGTTCCATTGGCTTGCTTAATGGTCATTTGCCTTTGCGTTGGCTCCAGGATGTGAACTACAGTTGAATCGTTGTTATTAACCTGGGCTTGAACAAGGGACGAAAAGAAAAATAAAAAAGCAAATATTAATATTGAAGATTTCATTGATTAACGACAACAAGTGTATCCTTTATTGCCGGTGAAGTTAGGGCGTCGGGTTTTGCCTTATTTCCAAATACAGAAATATTAACGTAGCGTTTCGGGTGTAATCGCACATCATCTAACAATATTTCCATGCTTAATGC